>CAMCFL010000440.1 GCA_945873715.1 Akkermansia muciniphila | reverse complement strand
ATCCGCCGTCAATCGAAGCCGGTTGCAATGCCCACAGAACGGCTCGCTCACCGGCGCGATCACCCCGATCTCCCCACGGCCGTCCGGAAACTGCCAGCGCCGCGCCGTTTCACTCAGGTGTTCGGACTGGTCCACGCGCACCAAAGCGTACCTCAACCGCAATCGTTCCAGGATCTCCCGACCCGGAACCACCAGTCCGCTTTGCCACGCCCGACTCGAGTCCAGTGGCATGAACTCGATGAACCGCAGGGAAAGATCCCGTTCGCGGGCGAACTCGGCCAGCGCCTCGATCTCGTGGTCGTTCATTCCACGGATCACGACGGCATTCACCTTCACCGGATGAAACCCCATCTCCTGCGCCATCCGGATGCCCTCCAGCACCTCACTCAATCCATCGCGCCCGGTCATGCGACGGAAGTTCTCCGGATCGAGTGAATCCATGCTGAAGCTCACCCGCTTCAACCCGGCGTGGCGCAACGCCACGGCTTTCCGTCCGAACAGGAATCCGTTGGTGGTCATCGCGAGATCCTCCACCCCCGGCAGGGCCGCCAGTCGGGCCACCAGGGTCTCCACCCCCTGCCGCAGCAGCGGTTCGCCCCCGGTCACCCGCAGCTTCGAGATGCCCAGTCCCACCGCCACCCGAGCCACCCGCTCGATCTCTTCGTAGGTCAGCAATTCCGCCTTCGGCTTCCACTCGTAGGAAATCGCTGTCGGGACCGGCCGCACCTTCCCAACCCCCTCCCATCGGGACCGGTAAAAGTTGGCCGCCTCCTCGGTCTCCGGAAGGCAGTAGAGGCAGCGGAAATTGCACCGATCGGTGACGCTGACCCGAAGGTCACGCATCACCCGACCGTGGGAGTCCCGAAGCGCATCTGCCATGGCCGCCACACTACCTGAGGCGTGGATGGACGCCAGTCGCGAGGACACTTCCGGCAAAACCAAGGATCGGATTTCCTCGCTGACCCGCATACGATCAGTCCGTGGACACTTCCACCCTACCGCCCCTCGCACCGGGCACGCTCTACCTCGTGGCGACGCCCATCGGGAACCTGGAGGACATCACCCTGCGCGCCCTCCGGGTCCTCCGGGAATGCGATGTGGTCGCCGCCGAAGACACCCGGCGTACCGGGCAATTGCTCCAGCACTTCGAGATCCGGAAGCCCATGCTCAGCTACTTCCGGTTCAACGAAGCCCGGCGCTCCGTCGAGATCATCGACCGCCTCCGTCAGGGCGGAACCGTCGCCCTCGTCACCGACGCCGGCACGCCGGGGATCTCCGATCCGGGCGTCCGTGTCGTTGCAGAAGTGGTGGCTGCCGGACTCCGCGTTGAACCCATCCCCGGAGCCTGCGCACTGGTGGCCGCCCTCACCGCGAGCGGCTTACCCACGGATGAGTTCCATTTCGCTGGTTTCCTCCCGGTGAAATCCGGGCAGCGCGCGCGGCGGTTGGGGCAATTGCTGGCCCTGCCAGGAACGCTTTGCCTGTACGAATCCCCCTACCGGGTCACCCGATTGCTTCAGGAGATCGCGGCCATCCATCCACAACGTCGCGTCGTGGCCTGTCGGGAACTCACCAAGAAATTCGAGGAATGGATGAGAGGCCCCGCCATCCAGGTCGCGGCGGATCTTGAACTCCGCCCCAGAAAGGGAGAATTCGTCGTCCTCATTGCCCCTTCCAATCCTGCATCCGAGCGGACCGATCGGTCCGATCAGACGGATCCGTCCGATCCACCGGAAGATTCCCCCTGATCTGTGGGCGCTTTGCCCGGCGGAGGCAGCTTCACCAGGCCAAACTCCTTGGCGCGCCCGTCAAGGAAGCTGACGATCAACCGGGTCAGGTCCACTTCGGCCAGATGGATCCGCCAGGCCAGCGCGGGCAGGATCAACAGCAGGGCCCACCACCACCCGCCCAGAAAGCCGATCACGATCAGCAGGGCGGCGGCGATGGACGAGAAGATCGCCCGGGCCATGAAGCTCCAGGATCCATCCAGACGGCACCTCAATATCTGGGTCCCGTTCTCCAGAAACTCCCCGGCAGTCACCAAGCGAAGCCGAGCCCAACGATTGCCGTAGATTTCCAGGTCGTACCGACTCCACCCACCGTCGGGTTTGTTCTGCCACGACCGTTCATCCAACCGCTCCAGGACGCGTCGGAGGAAGGCGGTCCGATCAATGGTTCCGGCGGACCAATACCTCAGCAGGTGAAGCGATTGATCGGTACCGGCAAGGCTCAGGGAATCCAGCGTTTCCCGCGCGCTGAGCGGCGTCTGCTGACCTCGCAGATGATTGCGATGTCTGGCCCAACCCCGCACGACCGGTTGCAACAGGAACAGCAGGGCCACGAGCGGACGCGACCACCACCGACGCCGACGGCGCGGGAGATCCGCCTGATTGGCAGCCATCGCACACATCGTCAGCGAGATCACCATCGACGTGACCCCGATGGTTCCCACGTAGGGCACCACGGAACCCAGGACCAGGAGGGGCAGCGTCGCCAGGAAATGGTACTCGAGGCTCGTCAGCACCATCAGCGTCATCCCCGGACTCGCCGAATAGATGCTCTGGAAAAAACCCGTGCCGAACAGGCCGTGGTAGATGATCGGACGACTCGTCTCCACGCCGATCTTGGCGGGAGAATAGATGCGCCCGTGCCAGATGGATCCGCCAAACCGGTTGAAATTCTCCGGATGCCGCCGTTCCAGCAGTGCCTCGGCGTCTCCATACCCAGCCTGCTGCTTCAGGTACGCCTGGATGGTATTGCGACGGTAGTGCCAGACGAATCCACCGGGACTGAAGCCGATCCGGTAACCCCGTTGCTGCAATCGCCAGCAGATGTCCACGTCGTCCCCCGCCTTCCAGAACACCGGGTCGAACCCGCCCAACTCCAGGAGCGCCCAGCGATGGAACACCATGTTGCACCCGGGGATGTGCTCGGCAATCCGATCGGTGAGCATCACGTGCGCCGGACCACCGGGTGAAACCATGACCACCGCCGCCACCGCCGAGTCATCCGAAGGCAGGAAATTGTGCCCACCCATCCCGGCAAACCCCGAAGACAGCAGGTCGCCAACCACGTACCTCAACCAGTCCTCGTCCGCCCGACAGTCGGAATCCGTGAACGCGATGATCTCCCCCGTGGCTGCGTAGATGCCGGTGTTGCGGGCCGCGCTCAAGCCAAGGTTGCGCTCATGCCTCAGGGTCCGCACCGCAGGGAACAGTGCCGCGATTTCCTGGGTGGAATCCGTCGAACCGTCATCGACCAGGATCACCTCGAAGTCCGGATAATTCAGGGCCTCCAGCGACTGGAGACAGGTCCGGAGGGTGGCCGCTCCATTGTAACTGGCCACCACCACCGTCACGCGCGGCGAGGCCTGGAGCGGAAAACAGGGGGCCGCGAGGAATTGCTTCCGGACGGCCTCGAAGGCCGGCTTCGGCTCCCGTTCCCGGCTCGTCAGGCCAAACGCCCAATCGCGCACGGGCCCGCCATCCTTGAACCAGTCGTCGGTAAAGCTGTACACGAAGACCCCTGCCCCACCGCCCCGGAAGGCCGCCTCGATCTTCCAGGAGAGGATCTCCGCCTGGCGCGACTCGCCCTCCCGGCTGGAATCAATCCCGAACTCACCCAGGACCAGCGGCTTCGTCTCCGCCAGCATCTGAAGGCGCGCCAGGTAATTCTCGAACGGCCGTCGATCGTGCAGGTAAACGTTGAAGCAGTGGAAATCGATGCTCCGCGGCCGGAGGAATTCCGTCGGGGGGAAATTGCCGAACGTACAGAGCAACTCGGGATCCTCGGCCTTCGCCTCC
>CAMCFL010000439.1 GCA_945873715.1 Akkermansia muciniphila | reverse complement strand
GAACCCGGTGTCGAAGGCGACCTTTCCGGACCCCTCGGCCACCTCGATGGTGTTGGTATGTCCGCCGATGGCGTCGTTCTGCTCGAACAGGGTCAGCTCATGACCCTGCTGCAACAGGTGGGCGCAGCCCATGCCCGCCACTCCCGTCCCGACAATGGCCAGCGTGGGCCGGGACATGCTCAGGGCTTGGCCGCGATCGGGGCGGAAGGCGCAGAGGGGGCCTCCACTTCTTCCACCACCATGCCTGCCCGCCGGGCTGTGTCCGCCGGATTGATCTGGCGTTCCGGATCATAGGCCGCCGCCGGCACCGGCCGGAGATCCCAGATCAGACCGGTCCAGGAAAGCGCCTTGAGCAGGTAGAAGGTGATGTCGAGCTCCCACCAGTAGAACCCCTGGCGCACCGTGCTCATGTGCATGTGATGGTTGTTGTGCCAGCCCTCACCCAGCGTGATCAGCGACAGGATGAAACTGTTCCGGCTGTCGTCCCCCGTCTCGTACCGGCGCTTGCCCCACACGTGCGCCATCGAATTGATGCAGGCCGTGCCATGGAACAGGACCGTCGTACTGATGAAGAAACCCCAAACCAACATCTGACCGCCAGTCACTCCCAGACTCGGGAACAGGGCATTCAATCCCACCCCCACGAAGAACAGGAAAACGGCGAAAAGCACCGGCACCAGCACGTCGAACCGGTTCAGGAAGACCAGTTCAGGAAACTTGGCCAGATCCTTGATCCGGCTGTAGTCAGTCGGGAAATTCTTGGCGCTCGTGATCCAGCCGATGTGCGACCACATGAAGCCGTGCTGAAGCGGCGAGTGTTTGTCCACCGGTTCATCCGAGTGCTGGTGATGATGCCGGTGCGTGTAAGCCCACCACAAAGCTCCCCGCTGCACACACGTCCCACCCCAGACCGCCAGGACGAACTGCATGAATCGGGAGGTCGAAAAGGTCCGGTGCGAGAAATAGCGGTGGAAGAAACCCGTGACCGCGAACATCCGGACAAAGTAGAGGAACACCGCGGCCCCAACCGCCGTCCAGCTCCAACCCGTGATGAAGACGCCGAGACATCCGGCGTGAAGGATGACGAAGGGGATGGTGCGAACCCATTCCACCTTGTTGGGAATGTCTTTTCGCAGTGCCAATTCGTCCGAGCGGTAATCCGCGTCGAACCACTGGATCACGGAAACTACCATCGATTTGAGACGGCCAAATACTGCCATAGTGGACATGTGTCGATACTCCTGACGAGAAACCAGACGGCTCGGCGCACCTGCGCTCCCCTGCATCCGTGGCGGGCGCATCCTTCGATGTTCCCCGGCCCACAGGGCGACCTGAATGATTCCAAATGTGGCCTGAGGATGCCACGCCTACCCACTCACCGCCAGTGTTCGTTTGTGTCCTTCATGTCGCGAAAATTGCCCGGTTGACATCCCGGACGATAATCCACCCCGCGCCAACGGACGGGGCAAGGAAGGGCCAGCCAGTTGCCAGAGGCCAGAGGCCAGCGGGCTGGGATCTGGGATCTGAGTTCTCACCCGGCCCTTGACCTCCGCCCCACTCGCCTCACGCTCCGGCTTGACGCTTCGCACCATGCGCGCCCTGGTCCAACTGGTTCCCTCGAACCACACCCCTGAATCCCTCGGACGCCTCCTGCGCCACGAACCGGGCCGGATCGTGCTTCAAAGCGCACGTCGAAACCTCCATTCGGCCCGGTATTCCCTGGTCACGGCGCGCCCGCTCCTGACCTTCCGCAGCCACGGATCCCGTTGTGAGACCATCGATGCCACCGGAACCGTCGACCGACAGTTCGGAGATCCCTGGCGATTGCTGGCACCCCTGATCGGGCGCTTCGAGGTTCCGGATGACATCGACCTGCCCTTCCCGCTGGGCGGCGCCTTCGGGTACTTCGGCTACGAGATGAATCAGTTCCTCGAGCCCTTCCTGCAGCGCCTGGCGGTCAGTGACCTCGACCTGCCTGACTGCCATGTCGGGTTCCACGGATCCCTGGTGGTGTTCGATCACGAACTCGACCAGACGTGGGTCGTGGCCACCGGACTGGCGGCAGACGGCACGCGCACCATCGAACGGGCCCAGCGCGAACTCGGCTGGTGGCGCGAACGACTTCTTGCGCCGATTCCCCCGCCTTGCCCGCCCCCGGCGGCTTCCATGGGTCCCGTGCGCTCGTCGCTTCCGGGCGGATTCTACGTGGCGGCTGTCCGCCGCGCCCAAGCCTACATCCACACCGGCGACATCTATCAGGTCAACCTCGCCCAGCGGTTCGATCTTCCCGTGGCTGCACCCGCCTGGGATCTGTTCGAATCGTTGCTCGCGACCTCTCCCGCCCCGTTCGCCGCCAGTTTCGATTGCGGCGAATTCTCCCTCCTTTCCAGTTCCCCCGAGCTCTTCCTCCGACTGAGCGGAAACCACGTCATCACCCGTCCCATCAAGGGAACCCGTCCCCGGGGCGAGAACCCGGAATCAGACCGCCGCCTCGCCGCCGAGTTGATCGGCAGCGAGAAGGAACGAGCGGAACTGATCATGATCACGGACCTTCTGCGGAATGATCTGGGGCGGATCGCCGAGTTTGGATCCGTCCGCGTTCCAGACCTGCTCCGCCTCGAAGCCTTTGCCCAGGTCCAGCATCTGGTGTCGACCGTCGAAGCCCGACTCCGCCCCGGCCTGTCCCATCTCGACGCGCTCGCCGCGTGTTTTCCCGGAGGTTCGATCACGGGCGCCCCCAAGCTGCGCGCCATGCAGATCATCGATGAACTGGAACCGGTCGCCCGCGGTGCCTACTGCGGCTGCCACGGATACCTCGGCTTCAATCGCGAGAGCCAACTGAGCATCACCATCCGATCCGCGATCGTGCGACATCGCCACGCCTGGTTCCACACCGGTGCCGGAATCGTCGCCGACTCGATCCCCGAGGCGGAACTCGCCGAAACCCACGCCAAGGCGCGCGGCCTCTTCCAGGCCTTTGGCTGGCATCCCGATCCCATCCCTGCGTCTCCGCCGTGAAACCCACCCCAGCCTCCCACGCCTGGTTGGATGGCCGGATCGTCCCCGTGGCGGAAGCCGTCCTCCCGCTCGACGATCGGTCCATCCTCTACGGCGACTCGCTCTTCGAGACGGTGCCGATCCGACACGGCCGTCCATTCCGCTGGAACGATCACCTCGCCCGACTCGACGCAGGTGCTCGCATCACCGGCATCGACCCCGGCCTGACTCGCACCGCCTGGACCGACGCGCTGGGTCAACTCCTCACCGCCAACGGGGCACGCCAGGGTGCCGTCCGCCTGACCGTCACCCGCGGTTCCGGTCCAAGGGGCTACTCCCCTCGCGGTGCCGGACCCGCACGCCGTTTCCTGACCTGGCATCCCTCCGAACCGGCAGTCGTCCCCCATCCAGGATGGCACCTGCGGACCAGTCCCTACCGGATCCCGGCCGGCGATCCGCTGGCCGCAGCCAAGCACGGATCCCGACTGTTGCAGGTGCTGGCCCGCGCCGACGCGGAGGCGCACGGAGCCGATGAAGCCCTCCTGCTGAACTCCGACGGATGCGTCGCCGAAGCCGCGAGCGGCAATCTTTTCTGGCTCCGTGGAGAAGCCCTCCACCTGCCCGCCACCGATAGCGGCGCGCTGAACGGCATCACTGCCGTCGCGCTGATCGAACAGGCCGCGGCCCGCGGGATGCCCGTCATCCCGACCCGTGCTACCCGGGACGCCTTCGCCGCCGCCGACGGAGCATTCCTCACCCTGAGCACCCTGGGCGTCGTCCCCGTACTTTCCCTGGACGGCGTCGCCCT
>CAMCFL010000438.1 GCA_945873715.1 Akkermansia muciniphila | reverse complement strand
CCGATCCCGAGAGCAGTTCCGAAGGCCAGCCAGCCGAGCGTGAGCGACACCGGCAACGCCTGGGCGAGCACGTCGTTGACGGTGTGATGCCGGTACTTGAAGGACGGCCCCAGATCACCGTGCACCAGCCCGCCGAGAAAGCGCAGGTACTGGCGTCCGAGGGATTCATCCAGGTGGTAGCGGGCCTTGAGGGCTGCCTCGACCTCCTTCGAGGCGGGCGCGCGTTCCCGGTCGAACGGTCCGCCGGGGGCGGCGCGCATCAGGAAGAAGGCGAGGGTGGCCACCGCCCAGACCAGCACCGGGATGAGCAGGAGACGTCGGAGCAGGTTCATCGGCGGGTGCGGCCGATGGCCCAGAATGGGTGTTCGTCCAGCAGGTTGCCGTGGACGCCGGTGATGCGGTTGGTGTCGAGGGCGTAGAAGCCGACGTAAGAGAACAGCGGGACGATGGGAGCGCCGACCTGGAGGAGTCGGGTTTCGGCCTGCGCCAGCAAGGCGAAGCGCCGGGATCGATCGAGGGTGGCATTGGCCTGATGGATCAGCCGGTCGTAGTCGGCGTCGCGCCATCCGGTCCGGTTGTTGCCGCCATTGGAGAGGAACAGGTCAAGGAAGGTGTTGGGATCGTTGTAATCGCCGATCCACGAGCTGCGCATCAGGTCGTAGTCGAGCTTGGACATGTTGTTCAGGTAGCTCTTCCACTCGAGCGGACGGAGTTGCATGCGGATGCCGAGGGCGTCGCGCAAGGTGGCCTGAATCTCGACGGCGATGTTCTCGTGGAGCTTGGCCTCGGCGTTGAAGGAGTATTCGAAGGGGGGGAACCCGGCTCCACCGGGGAAGCCCGCCTCGGCGAGAAGCTTTCGCGCGAGCGGCACGTCCTCCTCCAGGCCGGTCGGTGGGGTGTATCCACCGGTGCCGGCGGGCACCAGATGGGAGGACGGACGTTCGCCCATGCGGGTGATGCGCTCCACGATGCGGTGACGTTGCACGACCAGGGCAAAGGCGCGCCGGACGCGTGGGTCGTCAAAGGGTTTCCGGGTGCAATTGAACCGGAGGAAGTACGCGCCGAGATAGTCGTAGCGATGGAAGTCCGGGCGTTGGCGCAGGGCCTCGCCCAGTTCGGTGGGGAACATGTCCTTGTCGATGATGAAGTCGACGTCCCCGGCCAGGTAGAGGTTGAGGGCGGTGTGGGCGGAATCTCCGGCCAGGACATCCACAACGGTGGAGCGGACGTTCGGGGCGTCCCAATAGTGGGGGTTTCGACGGAGCCGGATGCGGTCATTGACCCGCCAGAATTCCAGGGTGTAGGGCCCGCTGCAGGGGAGGTTGGGAGAACGGATCCATTGATCCCCGTACATCTCGACGGTGGGTCGTGGGATCACGGCGAAGACGCGGGAGGCGAGCAGTTCGAGGAAGAACGGCGTGGGATGGGTGAGCCGGACTTCGACGGTGTACGGATCGAGGGCGCGGACGCCCAGTTGACGGAGGTCCTTCTGTTCGCCGTTGCAGATCGCCTCTCCCTGGACCACGTAGAAGTACTGGCTGGCGTAGTCAGCGGCGGTGCGGGGATCGACGGCCCGTTGCCAGGACCAGACGACATCGGCCGCGGTGATGGGCTGTCCGGTGGACCAGGCGGCATTGGTCCGGAGGGTGAAGGTGTAGGTGGTGCCGTCCGGGGCCAGCGACCAGTGGCGGGCGAGCCCGGCGATGGCATTGCCGGTGACGGGATCGTAGCGGGTGAGGCCCTCGAACAGAGCGGAGCCGATCCGGCCATCGGCCTGACCGGTGAGGAGATGGGGATCAATGGTCTCCGGTTCGCGGCCATTGTGAAGGACCAGATCGGCCGGGGGGAGAGGGCGGCAACCGATGCCGGCGAGCCCCACGATCAGGGTGAAGATCGACGCGATGGAGCGTCCGAAAGACAAAAACGCCCCGGGCGATGTCGCCGGGGCGTTCTGGAATGGCGCCGTGGGGCGCATGATGCGGGGATCAGGGCTTGGGCACCGTGGGAACCGCCGGGGCGGGAACGGCCGGCGTTTGCGCGGCGGGCGTGGGGGGCACCGGGGTGACGCCGAGCGGATTGGCGGCCGGGATCGGGGTGGTGGCGGCGGCCGGGGCTTTGAGGACCTCGCGGATCTTGTCGGTGCGGGAGGAGGAATGACGACTGGTCATGACCGCGATCACCAGGCAGAGGGTGAGGAAGAAGGTGGCGACCCAACGGGTGAGTTGGGTCAGGGCGGTTCCGGAGCCGGCACCAAAGATGGCGGCGGTGGATTCAGCCCCGAAAGCGGCGGTGATTCCGGCTTCCTTCTTGGGGAGTTGCAGCAGGATCAGCAGGCCCAGAAAGAGGGCGAGGACCACGAGCACCAGAGTGAGCAGATTGATGGCGAGTTGCATGAGCGGAAAGCGAAGGGGGGACGGCAGGGCCGGACCGGATCAGATGGAATTGCGGATGAGATCGACGAAGCCCTTGGCCTCGAGTGATGCGCCCCCGACCAGGGCTCCATCGACATCGGGTTGGCTCATGAGTTCACGGGCGTTGGAAGCCTTGACCGAACCGCCGTACTGGATGCGGACCCGGCGGGCGATGGCCTCGCCGTGCATCTGGACGATGACACGGCGGATGAAGGCGTGGACTTCCTGGGCCTGGGCGGAGCTGGCGGTCTTGCCGGTGCCGATGGCCCAGACGGGTTCGTAGGCCACCACGGTGGCTTCGACCTGTTCCGGGGAAAGGCCGGCGAGGGAACCGCGGACCTGCTTCTCGACGACCTGCTCGGTGATCCCGGCTTCGCGTTCGTGAAGGGTTTCCCCGACGCACACGATGGGGATCAGGTTGGCGGCGTGGGCTGCGATCGCCTTGCGGGACACGAGCACGTCGGATTCCTGCTGGAATTGCCGACGTTCGGAGTGTCCGAGGATGACGTAGCGGACGCTCAGGTCGCGCAGCATGCCTGGAGCCACTTCGCCGGTGAACGCGCCGTAGCCGTTCTCGCCCATGTTCTGGGCACCCAGGCGGATGTTGGACTCGATGACGGTCTTCGAAACGACATCCAGCGCGGTGAAGGCGGGGCAAACGACGATGTCGACCTCCTTGACGGTGGCGAGCTCGCGTTTGAGGTCCGTTACCAAGGCGACGGACTCGGCAACGGTCTTATTGCACTTCCAGTTGCCTGCGATGATCAATTTCCGGTCCTTTTCCATGAGAAACAGGGTGGGGAGCGTAGCGATGGGAGGGGGGGCGTAAAGGGGTTTCTTCCGGGGTGCCGGTGGGGCAACCCCGAAATCAGGCGGTCGGAGGGATCACCGGGATCCAGCCGACCGCCCGATCGGGATGGGTCAGAGAGTGTCGAGGGCGACCACACCAGGGAGGGGAAGGCCCTCGAGGAACTCGAGGCTGGCACCGCCACCGGTGCTGGCAAAGGTGACCTGGTCCCCAAGGCCGGCCTTGTTGACGGCCTTGACCGAGTCACCGCCGCCGATGATGGACTTGGCCCCGTTGTTCCGGGTGGCGGCCACCAGGGCCTGGGCAACGGCGTTGGTTCCTTCGGCGAAGCGCTTGTCCTCGAACATGCCCATGGGGCCGTTCCAGAGGACGGTCTTGGCGCTGGCGATGACCGCGGCGTAGGTGGCGGCGGTCTCAGGCCCGATGTCGAAGCCTTCGGTTTCGTCCGGAATGTCGCCGCTGACGACGCGGGGGTTGATCGGTTCGAAGACGGGGCGGCCCTTCTTGTTGAGTTTGCCGGTGTCCTTGAGGTCCGCCACGACGGTGTCGGTGGGGAGCAGGAACTTCACCCCGCGCTTTGCGGCCTTG
>CAMCFL010000437.1 GCA_945873715.1 Akkermansia muciniphila | reverse complement strand
GCGACGCCACCACCACCGACGGCAAGCCGAAGAAGCGGAAGGTGAAGGCAGCCGATCTCGGCATGCTCTACTCCCAGCTTGCCGATCTGCTGGGGTCCGGCGTGCCGCTGCTGCGTTCCATCGATTCCCTCATCAAATCCACGGTCAATCCGTCCCTCAAGGAACTGCTCCGCGAGATCCGCGCCTCGATCGCCGAGGGCCAGACCCTGACCGACACCCTGCGTCAGTATCCGGAGGTCTTCCCCGTCCTGCACACGGCGATGATCCAGGCGGGTGAACGCGCCGCCTTTCTGGAGGACGTGCTCCGTTCGCTCTCCGGGTTCATCGAACGCTTCGAGGAGCTCCGCTCGAAGGTGATGGGAGCGCTGATCTATCCCGCGCTCCTCGCCACCCTGGGGACGGTGGTCATGGTGGCCGCCCTCATCTTCTTCGTTCCCAAGTTCGAACCCCTGCTGGCCGCCACCAAGAAGCCGCTTCCATCCGAGCTCCTCTTCGGAGCGTCCTGGGCGCTCCGGAACTACTGGTACGTCGTCCTCCCTTTCTTCGCCGTCGCCGGCTTTGGTCTCTGGTCCGCCTTCACCAACGAGAAGCACCGCCGCACGATGGAGGAATGGCAGCTCCGCATTCCGGTTGTTGGCACCGCCCTCCGCCTCCTCGCCATCACCCGGTTCTGCCGGATCCTCGGCACCATGCTGGCCAATGGCGTCCCCCTCCTCCAGGCCCTCCGCATCTCCAAGGACGCCACCGGCTCACACATCCTCTCCGATCGGATCGCCGAGGCCACCGAGTCCGTCCGCGACGGCAAACGCCTCTCCGAACCCCTGGCCATCGGCGGATTCATTCCCGAACAGATCCTCGCCATGATCACCGTGGCCGAGGAATCCAACAAACTGCACGAAGTCCTCGTCCAGATCGCCGATACTGTCGAACGCCGCACCAACCGCCAGGTGGACCAGGCCGTCCGCCTGATCGAACCGGTCATCCTTTGCGCCGTCGCCGCTGCCATCGGGTTCCTGGCGCTCGGCCTTCTGCTCCCGATCTTCACCATGGCCTCCGCCCTGGGGTCGAAGTAAGGCCAAGGGGAGTTGCCGGAGGACAGTTGCCAGAAACCAGTTCCCGGGGGTACCGGCGGCCCGCCGGTACTGCGCTCAAAAACTCAGCAGGGACGGCGATCGCCGCGAGTCTGCAACGCCTTCGCTTTACGCCGGAGGCGTTTCAGCGATTAGCCTGGGGTGAGCGAAGCGATACCCCAGGTCACAGCCCAAAAATGGATCCCCACCCCGGCAGGGGTGGCAGATCTGCAACCCCTGCCGGGGTTGAACGTTCTTTCAAGCGCCATCCCGGGGGTGGCGCTTCGCTGACCCCGGGCTACCCGCTGCCATCCCTCCGGGATGAAGACTCGGATCACGGACCTCCGGAGTTTCGCGAGTCCCCATCCTCCCGGGGGTACCGGCGGCCCGCCGGATACCCCCGGTCCGAGCAGCGTTCTGG
The DNA here is from genome assembly GCA_945873715.1 of Akkermansia muciniphila. Taxonomy (GTDB): domain Bacteria; phylum Verrucomicrobiota; class Verrucomicrobiia; order Limisphaerales; family UBA9464; genus UBA6176. Next base: position 2,319 of record CAMCFL010000437.1, on the reverse strand, counting down.
AATCTGGCGTCTGGCCACTCGGTTCTCCCTCTGGCCCGGGGGCCCCAAAAATAGTCTCTCCCGAAACCACCTTGAATCTTGTCGCATTTCTTCCCGTCCCCCTACGCTCAGTGTCCTGAGTCTTTACCTCGTATGAACCTGCAAACTGCGCTCCGCCGGGCCCGCGGCCAACGTTCCGTCAGTGGCTTCACCCTGATCGAGATCCTTCTCGTCATCGTCATCATCCTGCTGCTGGCCGGTGCGCTCGTGGTCTTCGTCATCCCGCAGCAAAAGGGTGCCGAGAAGAACACGACCGCCCTGCTGCTCAAGAACGTGGCCAGCGCCCTCGATACCTACCGCCTCAACCTCGGCCATTATCCGACCGAACAGGAAGGCGGCCTCGACGCCCTGCTCAAGAAGCCCAGCTTCGAGAATGAGCGCATGGGCGAGAAATGGACCGGCCCGTACCTCAAGCCCGGCACCGTCCTCGACGACCCCTGGAACAACAAGATCCGCTACGAACTGGCCGACACCTCCGCGCCCGACACCGAAAAGGCGGGAGCCCTCCCCTACAAGCTCTTCTCGGTCGGGCCGGATGGCCAGCCCGACACCGCCGACGACGTCAAGCTCTTCACCGAGGACTCCGAGCGGAAGGAGTAACCTCCCTTCGCACGAAGCGCCTCACACCTGACACATGTGCACCCGGCCCCGAGCGCTGCCGCGCCACCTCGGGGCCGCGTTCACCTTGATCGAGCTGCTTCTCGCGGTAGCGCTGCTTTCCCTGCTCTTCGGCGCGGTCGCCTTCAACTTCAATTCCCTTCGCCAGGGCAAGTCCCTCGACGAAGGCGTCGCCCAGTTCGAAGCCCTGCTGCGGATCGCCCGCGCCCAGGCCGCCGCCACCGGACGGCCCGTCGTGCTCGCCCTGATCGCACCCACCAACTCCCCGGGAACCCCCTCCGATTTCAACACCCTCGCGCTCGCCGTGCTGACCCAGCCGGATCCCCTCCGCCAGCCCGACCTGTACCGACCCCTCGCAAGCGTCCAGTACCTGCTCGCCGACCTCGGTGACCTCATCCGCCTCCAGATCCCCACCCGACGTCAGGATCAGACCGATCAGACCGATCAGACCGATCGGACTGATCCGTCTGATCTCCCGGATCCCCGGGGGCCCCTCCTCACCTTCCTCCCGGACGGCTCCTGTGAGGCCGCGGATTTCATCGTGCTGTCGCAGGACCCCGAGGATCACCGCCGCGTCCATGTGCACGTGGACGCGGTGACCGGCACCCTCCGACGCCGTGCGCTGAGTCAGGACAATACCAATCCCGACGACCTGGAGGAGGAACCGATGGACGAGGAGGAGGACGCCTTGCCCCCGCCTTCGGACTCGAACCCCACCCCCACTCCCAACCCGGGCGGCACCTCCCCGCGCGTTCCGTCCGGCCCATGAAACGGCCCCTCCAGAACGCCCGTCACGGTGCCGTGCTCCTCGAGGTCCTCCTCGCGGTGGCCCTGTTCGTCGCCGCGGCGGCCATTGCCACCGCCAGCCTCAACTCCTCCCTCCGCTCCTTCGACCGCCAGCGGCTCCAGACCCACGCCACCCAGATCGCCGCGTCGGTGCTGGCCGAGGTCCAACTGGGCATCCGCCCCAGCACCGCCGCGACCGCGCAACCGCTCGATCCCCCCTTCCAGGATTGGACCTGGGAACTCGCCACAGACGCCAGTCCCACCGATTTCTCCGAGTCCAACCCATTGGAACAAATCGAAGTGGTCGTGCGCCACCGGACCGAATCGGTTGTTCATCGTCTGGCCCAACGGCTCCCGCCGCGCATCAGCGGACTGACCAACCGGATCGATTCGCCGGTCACCGGAGGAACGGCCCGATGACCCTCCGCCTTCCGATCCGGGCGCGCCGGGGATTCACCCTGATCGAGGTCTTGCTGGCCATTGGTCTGACCACGGCCCTGCTGCTGGTGGCCATGACCTTCTACCAACAGTCGGCCAATCTCCGCACCCAGATCCTCCTTTCCTCCGAGCAACTCACCGCCCTGCGCCTGACGATGGATCAGGTGACCGCCGATCTCCGTTCCGCCGCCCAGGTACCGTCGGCGTCGTTCATCGGCGGGCCGAGTTCCATTGAGTTCGTCCGGCTCACCCCGCCCTCCGCCCGACCGCCCAGTACGAACCCCATCGCCCGTTCCTTCGCGGGCTCTTATCAACGGCTGGCGCTCTCGACCCTCCTGGAGCAGAACGGCACCAACCTCAGCGTCACCGGTCTCACCCGCACCGAGTCGCCGCTGAACGCCGTCGCGGTTCCCTCTCCGGATCCCTCCCGCAACCGGG
>CAMCFL010000436.1 GCA_945873715.1 Akkermansia muciniphila | reverse complement strand
GGTTTTGGTGCGGTCGGCGGGAGGGGGCGCATCCTGACACTGCCCCCGATGCGCCATGCGAAGACCTCCGTCCCCGATGCGGCGACCGGACGCGGTGCACCTCCTCATCCCGGAGGGATGGCAGCGATTAGCCCAGGGTACCACCCCGGGTACGGGCGCGAAAAGTCCCATCAACCCCGGAGGGGTTGAAGCTCTGCCACCCCTCCGGGGTGGGAGATTCTTTTGGGGCGTTTGACCCGGGGTGGTACCCCGGGCTAATCGCTGAAACGCCTCCGGCGTACCGCACACCCGCCGTCTCAGGCGGGGGCAGTGTCAGGATGCGCCCGTCCGTCCGGGGCGCAGCTTGTGGTAGTTGCCCGGAACGAAAGGTTCAGCCAAGGTACCACGTCTCTGGGTGAATGGTATCTTGCCCCCGGGGCACGGCCTTTCATGACATCGATCTCAAGAAACACCCCTGTCAAAATGAAGACTTTACCTCCGCAGAATCGGCGCGGATTCACGCTCATCGAGCTTCTGGTGGTCATCGCCATCATCGCCATCCTTGCCGGGATGCTCTTGCCGGCGCTTTCGCGGGCGAAGCTCAAGGCCACGGGCGCGGCCTGTGCCAACAACCAGAAGCAGCTCGCGCTGGCGTGGGCGCTCTATTCCACCGACTTCAACGACGCCTTGGCGCCCACCGACAACTGGCGCAACAGTCGCAACGTTTTGGTCCCCCTGACGGGTGGCGGTTACTGGGCGGGGCCCACGCCGGACATCGCCACCGGGATCACTCTTACCGAGGCGATGCGCCGGGTGCGCAATGGTCTGACCAACGGTCCGCTCTGGACCTACGTGCAGGCCGTCGGGAGCTACCACTGCCCGGGTGATCTGCGCAGCAAGCGCAAGCCGGGTGCGGGTTGGGCGCACGACAGCTATTCGAAGGCGAATGGCATGAACGGCATCCGGGGTTGGGAAACGGCCCAGACCCCCTTCAGCAAGGCGACCGATGTGGCCAGCCCCTCGGAATCCTTCGTGTTCATCGAGGAATCCGACCCGCGCAACTCCAACCTCGGCACCTGGGTGCTCAGTGTTGCGTCCCCCGGCTGGATCGATCCGTTCGCGGTCTTCCACGGCAACTTCAGCACCTTCTCGTTCCAGGACGGCCACTACGAAGGGCACAAGTGGATCGAAGCCCGGACGATCAAGGCCGCCAAGGATTCCGCCGTGGGCATCTCGAGCTTCGGTTGGGCAGGTGGCGGCCGGACGAACCCGGACTTCCGCTGGGTCTGGAACAAGTACCGGTACGTCGGTTGGAGGGAGCTTCCCTGAATCGATCGGGGCGGGTGCCCCACTGGCGCATCCTGAATTGCGTCTGGCGGTAGGCCGCCTGCCCTCAGGCGGCGAAGGAGGCAGCACCCGCTGCGGGCAGCGGGCCTGCAAACAAGCATGGCCTCGATGACTCCTGTGGTGCGGTTGCTCCGCGAACTCGTGGCGCTTCCGAGTGTGAATCCGGCTTTCCTGCCGGCAGGAGACCCGCGTACCGGGGAATCGCGCATGGCCGATTTCGTGGCCGCCACGGCGGCCATGGCTGGACTGAGCGTCGAATTCCAGCAGGTCCTCCCCGGACGGAGCAACCTGATCGCCCGTCTCAGTCCATCCGGTCCCACCCGCCACCGCATCCTGCTCGCGCCGCATCTGGACACCGTCGGTCAACCCCACCTCGACCCCCTCCTCCGGCCCCGCGTGCAGGGCGGTCGCCTGACCGGTCGCGGGGCCTGTGACACCAAGGGATGCGTCGCCGCCATGCTGGAGGCGGTCCGACGGGTGGCGCGGTCCGGGCGACGTCCGGCTTCGACCGAGATCGTGTTTCTCGGATTGATCGATGAGGAGAACGGGCAGAGCGGATCGCGGCATTATGCGGGGTTGGCGTCGCGGCGGGAGTATGGCGCGCAATTGGCCGTGGTGGGCGAACCGACGCGGCTGGAAGTGGTGACCGCCCACAAAGGCGACGTGTGGTTGCAGGTACGGACCCGCGGTCGTGCGGCCCACGGAGCCACGCCGCACCTCGGACGCAACGCGGTCCATGCGATGGCCCGGGTGGTGGACCTGCTGGAGGGCGAGTACCGGGCCGGGTTGAGCGAACGGTCGCACCCGCTCCTGGGGAGTCCGACGGTCAATGTCGGTTCCATCCGCGGTGGCACCCAGCCGAACATCGTGCCGGATGATTGTGTCATCTCGGTGGATCGCCGGACGCTGCCTGGGGAATCCGAGACGGCGGTGCGCCGCGAAATCCGGGACCTGCTCAAGCGGCACAAACTGGTGGCGACCCTCGACACCCTCCGGACGGCACCGTGTCATCCTCTGGAGACGGACCCGGGGCATCCGTTGGTTTTGGCCCTGTGCCGGGCGGCGGGGCGGCGGCGAACGCTGGGAGTCCACTATTTCTGTGATGCGGCGCCGCTGGCGGAAGGCGGGATTCCGGCGGTGGTGTTTGGACCGGGCGACATTGCCCAGGCGCACACGCGGGACGAATGGATCTCGCTGGCCTCCTTGGAACGCGGGGCCACGATCCTTGAGGAGTTCCTGCGAAACCTGGAGTAAGGCTGGCGAACCCGAAGACCCTCCCCACCGACGTGCGCGTTGCCTTTCTCACCCACGAACCCTTCCTGCCGCCCAGTGGTGGCGGTTCGGCCGAGGCTCCCCACATCGTCCGCGAATTCCGCCGGCGGGGGCATCGGTTGGACCTGTTCTGTCCGGAGTTTCCCGATTGGCGGAAGCTGGAAGAGGACCCTGGGTTGAGGGTGCGCCTGTTCACCCAGTGGAACATGGGCCGATACGCCTCCTTCCGGACCCTCAAGTATCTGCTCTATCCCCTCGTGCTGGCCGAGGAGATCTGCGAAACGGTGGACCGGTTCCGGGCCGAGGGGGATCCCAATCCGGGCTTCGACATCCTCTTCGCCCAACACACGATTTCAGCGGTGGCGGCGGGCCGTGTGCGCCGGAAGATTGGCGGTCGGTTGGTGTTCAACTTCCTCGATTACCTGACCGGCTTCATGGAGGCCTGGCCGGCTCCCTTCACCCGGACCGGCTTCGTCGGGGCGCTCAACCGCTACGAGATGTCGATGCCCGAGCGTTTTGACGCCGAGGGAATCCTGACCGTGTCCGAGCCGTTGGCGCAGCGTTTCGCCGCCCAGGGCTGTCCCCGTGGGCGGCTGCTGCCCTTGCTCTACGGGTACGATTCCCGGTTGTTCACGCCGCCGGAGACTCCGCCGCCGGACGATGCGCCGCCGGTGGTGGTGATGCATGGGTCGTTCGACCGGCATCACCTCGGGGAGATCGCCCGGGAGGCCCTCACCCTGGTGCATGGCATCCGACCCGACGTGCGCTTCCGGTTCGTGGGCCGGGAGACATCCCATCTGCGGCGATTCGTCCGGGAGATGAAGCAGCGTTGCCCGAACATCGCGATCGACTGCCTCGGGTTCGTGCATTACGCCAACATGCCGCGGCACCTGCGGGATGCGACGGTGGGGATCGTGCCCTACGAGGAAACCGAGGGTGCCCACTGCGCGTTCGTTGCCAAGGCGGTGGAGTATCTGGCGTGCGGCCTGCCCGTGGTCAGCACGCCGCTGGAGAATCTCAGGTTCCACTTCTCGGCCGAGGAGGCCATCCGGTTCAGTGGATTCGACGGTCGTTCCTTTGCCCGACAGGTCATCGAGTGGCTGGCCACGCCGCTGGCGCGCCGGGTCCAGATCGGGCAGCAGGCGTCGCGTCGGGTGGCGCAGGAACTCGACTGGCCCATCCTCGCCCGCAACGCGGTCGACTTTGCCGAACGGGTC
>CAMCFL010000435.1 GCA_945873715.1 Akkermansia muciniphila | reverse complement strand
GACGCTGGATCTGGAGGAGCGGACCCGGAAGCGGGATGGCGTCGTGCTCGACCTGACGGCACGCCTGCTGAACCGGGATCCGGGCAAGGCGGTCTTCCTGGAGAAGACAGCGCGACCGCTGGTGAAGGACGGGGCCCGTTGGAATGAACTGCTGCGCGCCTGGACGTTGCATGCCGATGACACCGGCACTCCCACGCCCCTGTTGCTCTTCGCGCGGGAGAATGCTGAGCGCGAGATCCGACGCGGCGTGACGCTCCAGGGCGAGGGCGTCGATTCAGCGTTCCTCCCGATCGAACGTCGGCATCTGTACGGTCATACCGGCCAGTTCCTGTTGAAGCGGGCGGGCGACGAAAAGGATCCGTTGGCAGCCCAGGTTCTGGCGACGCTCGGATTTACCGCCAATGACGGTCCGAAGCTGTTGAAGCGGTGACGAGGCGGCAAGGGACCAGCTACTGCTGCTGCTGATATTCCTGCTGGACGAGGATCTCGTCCTCCAGGTTGACGAAAGGCTGGAAGATGTAGGCCTTGAAGAGGGCGTCACCAATCTGGTTGAGCTTCACCTGGACCTGATCGACGTATTCGTGCAGCCCGATTCCGAAGATCTCCTCGATGGTCGAGTACTGGACCTCGGCGAGCATCCGGCCGCTCAGCCGTTCGGCGTCGTTGCTGAACCGGCGGGGGGCGACTCCCGAGATGTGGCGCAGGGCGGAGTCGAGTCGATCGATGCAGAACTTCAGCGAGCGCGGGAATTCGTCGCTCAACAGGAGGTACTCGGCGACCAATCGCGGATGCACCTCGGAGCCATGGATCGCCTTGTAGGCATCCCAGGCCGAGCAGGAGCGGAGCACCGCGGACCAACCGAGGGCGTCGGCCTGACTGATGGCCCCGGGCATTCCCTGCTTGGGCAGGGTGGCGTGGCGGATGTCGAGCATGCGGGTGGTCTTGTCCGCGCGTTCGAGGAACTTGCCCACCTGGATGAAATTCCAACCGTCGTTGTGCGGGGTGGAGGCGTAGGAGATCCCGACGAAGGTCAGGGAACTGGAGCGGACCTGCTGCAGGAAATCGAACGGGCTGGATTCCCAGAGTTCCCGCGCCTTGGGCGAGCGGAAGAAGAGATAGAGGCGATTGATCTCCTCCCACATCTCGGCCGGGACCTGATCCCGGACCATGCGCGCATTCTCGCGGGCCTGGGCGACGGACGAGACCAGCGAATTGCCGTTGCTGGGATCGAAGAGGAGGAACTCGGTGACGGAATCGCCGGTGGGCTTGGGATAGAGCGTGGCGAACAGTTCGTGATCGCCCGTGCTTTCGACCACCGGCATCCAATACGCCGCCAGTTGGGTCGGGTCGAGACGTCGGCTTTCGAGGAGGAGTTGCAGGTTCACATCGATGATGCGGGCCGTGTTGTCGGCGCGTTCGATGTAACGGGCGAGCCAGAAGAGGCAGTTGGCGACTCGTGAAAGCATGGCGTGGAAAGGGTGGCGGTGAGTGGGAGGGGATGGTTCGCTTCGGGGCTATTCGTCGCCGAAGAGGACCCAGGTGTCCTTGGAACCGCCGCCCTGCGAGGAGTTCACCACCAGCGATCCCTTGCGCAGGGCCACCCGGGTCAATCCTCCGGGGACGATCACCGGCTTTTCGCCATACAGGATGAACGGGCGCAAATCGACGTGCCGGCCCTCGAACTTCGCATCGCCCACATGCGTGGGGTGGGTCGAAAGGGAGATCATCGGCTGGGCAATGTAGTTGCGGGGGTCGGCCTCCACCCGTGTGCGGAACTCGGCGATCTCTTCCTTGCTCGACTTGGGTCCCATGAGCATGCCGTATCCGCCCGACTCATTGGCGGCCTTGACCACCAGCTTCTCCAGATTCTCGAGGATGTATTTCCGGTCGGATTCCTCGCTGGCGAGATAGGTGGGGACGTTCGGGATGATCGGATCCTGATCGAGGTAGTATTTGATCATCTTCGGGACGAAATAATACATCACCTTGTCATCGGCCACGCCGGTCCCGACGGAGTTCGCCAGCGAGACATTGCCGGCGCGATAGGCCGAGATGAGTCCGGGAACGCCGAGGACCGAGTCCCGGCGGAAGACGGTCGGATCGAGGAAATCATCGTCGATGCGCCGGTAGATGACGTGGACGGGTTGCAGGCCCTTGGTGGTGCGCATGAACACCCGGGCGTCGCGCACCAGCAGGTCGCGGCCTTCGACGATCTGGATGCCCATCTGCCGGGCCAGGTACGTGTGCTCGAAGTAGGCACTGTTGAAGGCTCCCGGGGTCAACAGCACGACGTTCGGGTCGGCGACCCCGTTGGGCGCGATATACTGGAGCATCTTGAGGAGTTCCTGGGGGTAATGATCCACCGGGCGGACCCCCGTCTCCTCGAACAGTTGCGGAAAGGTCCGCTTCATGGCCTGGCGGTTCTCCAGCACGTAGCTGACGCCGGAGGGCGTCCGGCCGTTGTCTTCGAGCACCATCCAGGATCCGTCGCCGCCCCGGATCAGGTCGGTGCCGCAGATGTGGATGTAGATATCCTTGGGAACCTTGACCTGGGCGAACTCACGGCGGAAATGACGGGCCGAGAGGATGTAGTATGCGGGAATCACCCCATCCTTGATGATCCGCTGCTCGTGGTAGAGATCGTGGAGGAAGAGGTTGAGGGCGGTGATCCGTTGGATGAGTCCACGCTCGAGATACTCCCACTCGCTGGCGGAGATGATCCGCGGCACCAGATCGAAGGGAAAGATGCGCTCGGTACCCTGCGAGTCGCCGTACACGTTGAAGGTCACCCCCTGTCGCATGAACGACAGGTCCAGATCGCTCCGGCGCTCGTCGAATTCCTCGGGCGTGATCTGTTCGAACAGCTTGCCGAAGCGTCCGTAGTGGCGTCACACCTCCGTTGGGGATGCGAACATCTCGTCGAAGAACCCGTTCGGATCGTACCCTTGCAGCACGTGAGGGGATTACGCCTGCGGGAGTGCTCAAACAAGCCCGCTCTTTCGGCGGACTCTGAAATCTGATTCATGAGAAGGATCAGTTCCATCCACTCACGCCTTCCGAGGCGCTCGGTGGGGCGTCGGAGGGACCGTTTTTGCAGGAGCTGGTCTCTCCGGGTAGGCGACGAGGTAACGAGGCTCACTTCAATCGGGCGGGGAACGCACGTGGGCCGACGAGCGTCCGGATGGAAGTCAGAGTCTCCTGACGCCTCCGGGTAGGCGACGAGGTAACGAGGCTCATTCTCCGGCGGCAATCGTTTCGTTGGCCCTTGCGCCTCTGATCGGTACCTTGGCGGCAGATGACGCAATGGATCGATTGGATGGGACAGCCTCAGGCCTGGATGAGCCTGCTGACGCTGACGGTGCTGGAGATCGTGCTGGGGATCGACAATCTGATCTTCATCTCGATCCTGTCAGGGAAGCTGCCGCCGGAACAACAGGCCCGGGCTCGGCATATCGGCCTGGGTCTGGCGCTGATCACGCGCATCCTGCTGTTGCTGTCGATCAGTTGGGTGATGAACCTGAAGAACAAGCTGTGGGAGTTCTCGATCTCCGGCCTGGAGCTTCCCAATACCGGAAAGGATCTGGTGCTGGCGATCGGCGGACTGTTCCTTGTCTGGAAATCGGTGAAGGAGATCCACGAGAAGCTGGAGGGTCATGATGCCGGCGGCGCTCCGAGGGTGGCACCGACCCTGGCGGCCACGGTTGTCCAGATCCTGCTGCTCGACATCGTGTTCTCGTTGGACTCGGTGATCACGGCCGTGGGCATGGCGAAGGACGTACCGGTGATGGTGACCGCCGTGGTGCTCGCAATGATCGTGATGTTGATCTTTGTGAATCAG
>CAMCFL010000434.1 GCA_945873715.1 Akkermansia muciniphila | reverse complement strand
GGTCGACCCTCGATGCCGGCGCGTGGAATCCATCCGGTGATTTGGTCGGGGAAGGCAAGGCCAGCTCGCTCGAACTCACGCCGTCGGCGGGGGGCGCGGAGTTCTTCCGACTTCGTGTCACCGATCCGGACTCCGACGGGGACGGGCTTTCGGACTGGGAGGAGGGTCTGATTGGATTCGATCCGCGGACCGCGCACACAGCGTGGAATGCGACTCCCGATCTCGCGCGGGTTCGCTCTCTGCTGGCCGCTCCGAGTGAGGTGTCGGTCGGGTTGATCGACGGCCAGGTCTCCGAGCGATGGCCGGAGCCCGGGGTGTTTGCGGTTCGGCGTCGGGGCGGGATCCAACCGCTGACGGTCAGCCTCGGGCTGGGAGGAAGCGCCACGCCCGGCGTGGATTACGATCCGGGGTTCGCCAGTGCGGTCACCTTTCCCGCCGGGGTCCGCGAGGTGTGGGTGGAGATCCGGCCCCAGCCGGATGCCGACGATGGGGAAGCCGATGAAACGGTCTCGCTGACGGTGCTTCCGGGCACGGGTTACACGGTGGGCCCATTGGCCAGCGCCAGTCTCTCGATCCGCAATCAGCCCGTTTGGGCTGGGCCGGCGGCCAAGGAGTCGGCGCGCCTCCTCCTGCAGGCGGGCTTCGGCCCGAACGCGGATGACCCGTCGGATGCGGATGAGATTCCGGAGAACGTCGAGGAGGTGATGCGCCTGGGGTTCGAGGGGTGGATGAATGATCAGTTCCGGCGGCCGCCCGGGTTCCATCGACCCCTGGCGGAATGGCATCAGGACACCAACCACGTCACGGAATTCTACGCCGACGTGAAACAGGCCGCCTGGTGGCATCGGGTGCTGGGCGAACCGCATTCGGTTCCCGGAACTCCGGTGGACTTCGAGCCGGATGTGCTGCGTCAACGAGTGGCCTTCGCGCTGGCGCAGATCTTCGTGGTGAGCGATCGCCCGGAAGTGCTCTCGACGGACTCCGTGGGCATGGCCGATTACTACGATGTGCTGGTGCGGCATGCCTTCGGCAATTACCGCGACCTGTTGTTCGACGTGGCGCGGCATCCGGTGATGGGCTTCTACCTGTCCCATCTGTTGAACCGAAAGTTTGATCCGGCGCGACGCATCTATCCCGACGAGAACTTCGCGCGCGAGATCATGCAGCTGTTCAGCATCGGCCTCTGGGAATTGAACGACGACGGCACACGTCGGTCCGGCCCCGACGGACAGCCGATTCCCACCTACGACAACCGGACGATCACGGAACTCGCGCGGGTCTTCACCGGCTTTGGTGTGGCGGGAAACCCGAACTTCACCGAGTACCCGCGGAACTTCCGGGAGCCGATGAAGATGTTCGACGAATGGCACGACCTCGGGGCGAAGAGCTTCCTCGGGCTGGAGCTGCCGGCGCGGACGGCCACCGCCGATGGCAGCGCCGGATTGTCCGACGTGACGGCGGTGGTGGACCGACTCGCCAATCATCCCAATGTGGGGCCATTCCTGGGACGCCTTCTCATCCAGCGGTTGGTCACCTCCAATCCCAGCCCCGGCTACGTGGCGCGGGTAGCCGGGGCCTTTGCCGACAATGGCGAGGGCGTGCGCGGCGACCTGAAGGCCCTGATCCGGGCGATCTTCTCGGATCCGGAGGCGCGGGACCCGGCGCGGATGGAAGACCCGCGCTTTGGACGTCTGCGTGAACCGCTGCTGAAGGTGGTGAACCTGGCGCACGCGTTTGATGCCCGGAGCCCCACCGGGCTGCATCCGCTCTCCAACTTCTACATGGACCACTTCCAGGAGGCGTATCAGTCCCCAAGCGTGTTCAACTTCTATCTGCCGACTTATTCCCCTCCCGGCCTGCTGGCCGAGGCCGGTCTGGTTGCGCCGGAGATGCAGATCATCAACGCCTCGTCGCTCATCAGCGCCGCCAACTATTTCCCGGGAGTTGCCGATCCGATCCGCAGCGATCTCAACCGGTGGGGCACCGGGGAAGTGGACCGGACGACCCGGCTCCAACTGCGTCACGAAGTGGCGATGATCGTCGGGGCTGCGTTGGTGGATGATCCCGATCCGAATGTGCCGGCGGCCGATCCGGATGCCTTGCTCCGACGTCTGGACCTTCAATTGACGGGTGGAATGTTGAGGCCGGAACAATTCCAGATCCTGCGGGAGGCGATGGAAGGCCTGCGGTTCCCCACCTGGCAATGGCATCACGAACGGGTGCGCCGGGCCGTCACCCTGATCGTCAATTCCCCCGACTTCGCCGTGCTTCGCTGACCGATCCCGCCATGAACTCCCACTCCGCCTCCGCGCGTCCGGTCAGCCCGACTGCCCTCAACCGACGCCGCTTCCTCGGCCAGTCCAGTTGCGCCGGCATCAGTGCGCTCCCGGCGCTGTCGACGTTGGTCAACCTCGCCACCACCTCGGCACTGGCGGCGGAAACCGGAGGGGGCTATCGCGCCCTCGTCTGTCTCCTGCTCACCGGGGGCAATGACTCCTTCAACATGCTTCCCCCGCGGGGCGTTGCCGAGCATGCCGAGTACGCGCAGGTCAGACAGGATCTGGCCTTGGCCCGCGGCGATCTGCTGCCGCTGAACCCGTCGAATGCCGTCGGGCGCGAACTGGGGCTTCACCCTTCCATGCCGGAGCTGGCCTCCCTCTTCGAATCGGGGCGGGCCGCCTTCATCGCCAATGTCGGCACGCTGTTGCAGGCCGACACCCGCAAGGAGCAGGTCGAGAATGGATCCGTGCCGGTGCCCTCGGGGCTCTACTCGCACAGCGACCAGGTGGAGCAATGGCAGACCAGCCTGCCGCAGACCCGGGGTGGAACCGGGTGGGCCGGTCGGATGGCGGATCTCCTGCACTCGGTGAATGCCGACCGGCGGTTATCGATGAACCTTTCCCTCTCCGGGAGCAACGCCTGGCAGGCCGGTCGCAACAATGCTGAGTACGCCATCACGACCGAGGGCGCCGAGGGTCTCCACGATTACGCGCCGCCCGGGACCCCGCTGGCGGATGTCCCCAGCATCCAGACGCGGGTCAACAGCGCCGCCGTCGATTCCCAACTGGCCCTCGTATACCGCAACCTCCTGCAACAGGCCTTCGCTTCCTCCCGTCGCAATGCCATCGAGGCGGCCGAACTCTTCCGCGCAGCGACCGCTCCGGAACTGCCCGCGACGCTCACCTGGCCGGGTTCCCATCTGGGCGATCAGTTGAAGCGGATCGCGCGCACCATCGCCGGACGGGATCGGCTTGGAGTTTCACGCCAGACCTTCTTCGTGGAGTACGGCGGCTGGGATCACCACGACGAGGTGATCGCCAACCAGCAGGGCATGTTGCGCGAGGTCAGCGAAGCGATCGGCGCCTTCCAGCGCGCACTGGAGGTCCTCGGCGTGGCCGAGAACGTCGTCCTGTTCTCGGTATCGGATTTCGGACGCTCCCTCAGCTCGAATGGCCGTGGCTCCGATCATGCCTGGGGCGGCAACGCCTTCGTCGTCGGCGGAGCGGTGAAGGGACGTCGGATCTATGGAAAGTATCCCGCCCTCTTCGCCGACAACCCCCTCGACATCGGTCGCGGCCGACTGATCCCGACCACGTCCGTGGATCAATACTTCGCCGAACTCGCCTGTTGGATGGGCGTCAGTCGGACCGACCTGTCCACCGTGTTGCCCAACATTGGAAGGTTCTACGACCCGATGTCTGCTTCGGCTCCGATGGGGTTCCTGTTGTAGGGCATGAGCGTAGCGATTCCGGGTAGGAGACGACGTCAGGAGACTCTGACTTCCAGTCGGACGTCCCCCGGCCGACGCGTGCTCCCGGCCCGATTGAAGTGAGCCTCGTTACCTC
>CAMCFL010000433.1 GCA_945873715.1 Akkermansia muciniphila | reverse complement strand
CTTGAAGCCGACGCCACCCTGGATCCGGCCAAACGCCGGAAGTTCGTCCAGGTGATCCAGACCGAAGCCGCCCGGCTCACCCGCCTGCTCGACAACGTCCTCGACTTCGGCCGACTCGAACAGAACCGCCACGTCCATCGCCTCCGTCCCACCAATCTCGTCGAGGTGATCCGCGCCACGTGCGATGCGTGTCGTCCGCAACTGGAAGTCGCCGGGATCCGCCTGGAGCTTGATCTCCCTGAGGCCGCAGTCACGCTGGAGGCCGATCCCGATGCCCTCGCCCAGGTGCTCTACAACCTGCTCTCCAACGTCGAGAAATACGCCGCCTCCGGTGGGCTTGCCCGCGTCGCCCTCCATCGCGGGCCCGGGCGCATCCGCATCACCGTCACCGATCGCGGACCGGGGATTCCCGCCGGCGCCTGCGAACGCATCTTCGAGCAGTTCTTCCGCGCCCACGACTCCCTCGCCTCGGGCATCCCCGGCTCAGGCCTTGGACTCACGCTCGCACGGCGGTTGGTCGAACTGCATCAGGGCACGCTGGAGGCCGAAAACCACCCCGGCGGCGGCGCCTGCTTCACCGTCACTCTCCTCGACGGTGGGGAACTCCCGGGGGCGACCCAGACGTGAAATCCAGGAATCCACGGATCCTTGTCGTTGAAGACGACCCGCACATTGCGCTCGGGCTGCGCGAGGTGCTCGGCGGCGAAGGCTACTCCGTCTTCCACTGTCCCCGGGGCGACACCGCCGTGGACGCCTTCCAGCAGCACCAACCCGACCTGGTGCTCCTCGACGTGATGCTCCCCGGACTCAGCGGCTACGAGGTCTGCCGCCAACTCCGGGCCCGGGGTTGTCAGACTCCCGTCCTCATGCTCACCGCCAAGGGACAGGAACTCGACAAGGTCGTCGGCCTCCAACTCGGCGCCGACGATTACGTCACCAAACCCTTCGGGGTCCGCGAACTCGTCGCCCGCATCCAGGCCTTGCTCCGCCGCTCGCGTCCCACCTCGCCACCGGGGGGCGCCACGGTCGCCCCCGACGACTCGTTCGCGATCGCCGGCAGCCGGATTGATCCGCGCACCTTTGAACTCAGCCGGAATGGATCCACCTGCGAACTCACCGCACGCGAACTGCAATTGCTCCAACTGTTCCACGCCCGGGCCGGCGAGGTGTTGTCCCGCGACCAACTCCTGAATGAAGTCTGGGGCCACGGCTACTACGGCACCACCCGGACGCTGGACCAGGTCATCGTTCAATTGCGTCGGAAGCTGGGCGACACCAGCAACCCGCACCGCATCCTCCTGACGGTCCACGGCGTGGGCTACCGACTCGCCCGGGAGACCTGAGGCCACTCCTCCGCACCGACGCCTCTCAGGTGACCCATTCCAATGGGGTCGCGTCTATATTGTTGACATTTGAGGCGCCACAATCGTGGCGCGGCAAAGGCGCGTCCGGATAGTCAACAATATGGACGCGACCCCATTGTTTTGCCCGAAGCGGGCGAGGACGCCCGCGGTCCCAGGCAGCGCCGGACCTCGGAACACCATTGCCGGGTCGGACTTCAAAGGCCAATGTCCGCGCCCGGTGCGGAAACCGTCCTTGGCCATCCTGTTCCTGACCGTCTTCGTCGACCTTGTCGGCTTCGGACTGGTCTTGCCGTTGCTCCCGAACTACTCGCGATCGTTCGGGGCCACCGCCTTTCAGGTGGGCTGCATCATGGCGTCGTATTCGCTGATGCAGTTTCTCTGTGCCCCGGCCTGGGGCGCACTCTCTGACCGCATCGGGCGCCGCCCGGTGCTGCTGGCAAGCACCCTCGTGGCGACGTTGTCCTACCTGACCTTTGCCTACGGCTCGACCCTGCAGGGAACGAAGGCGCTGTTGGTCATCCTGGGTTCCCGGGTGGTTGCCGGGATCTGCGGCGCGAACATCACCGTCGCCCAGGCCTACATTGCCGACATCACCCCACCCGAGGATCGGTCGCGCCGGATGGGCCTCATCGGGATGGCCTTTGGCCTTGGCTTCATCGTGGGCCCCGCGCTGGCGGTGGGCTCCCAATGGCTGACCGGGAAAATGGGAGGCGATCGGGCCACGATCGCCGCCGCGCCGGGGCTTCTGGCGGCGTTCCTCTGCCTGTCCAATTTTGTCTCCGCCCTCGTCCGCCTTCCCGAGAGTTGGAAACCCGGCGCGAACGCCGCAACCGGCCGGACCCGATGGTCGCACTTCGCGGCCACCATCCGCCTGCCCTCGGTTGGATTCCTCATCCTGACCTTCTTTCTGGCGACGTTCGGATTCACCTGTTTCGAGAGCACCCTGGGACTGGTGGTCCAACAGAACTTCGGCCTCTCGAACGACGACGCGGCGCGAACCAACGCCGTGCTGTTCTGCTACGCCGGACTGGTCGGGGCCCTGGTGCAGGCCGGCCCGGTGGGACGGTTGGTGAAGAAGCTCGGCGAGGCCCGGTTGATCGCCGGCAGCCTGATCGTGTTCGGAGTCTCCCTGCTGCCCCTGCCCTTCATCCACGGTTCGCATCCGCTCCAATGGGACCTGCTCCACCAGGCCGACGGCACGAGATGGCTGCTGCTGCTCCTGGTCGTGGGAGGATTGGCCATCGGATCCGGCCTTACCCGTCCTCCGCTCTTCGGCATGCTCTCGCGAATGACGCCGTCGGATGAACAGGGAGCCACCCTGGGTGTGGCCCAGAGTGCCGGAGCTCTGGCACGGGTGTTCGGACCGCCGCTGGCGGGCCTGCTCTTCGACCGTCATCCCTCGTGGCCGTACCTCCTGTGCGGCCTGCTGGCGATCGCGACCGGGGCGTTCGCCTGGCATCGACTCGTGGGCCGCGCGACGGCCACGGCCTAGCTTCGAGAACCCATAAAAGGATACCCGCGCTGTCAGGCCTCCCCTGCCTCCCCTGCCTCTCGGCCGTCCGCCGTCGTCCGGATCGATCGTGGAACCCACGACGGCTTGAATCTTGAAACTGAAATCTTCCCGCTGGCCGCGCCCATCTCCGCAGGATCCTTCCCAATTCCAGGACCGGCCCCTAGGCTCTCCGCATCATGACTGCCATGCTGGAAACAGCCGCGACCGTCGATCCGCTCAGCCGCGAAATCCTCGCGCTGAAGAAACGTCTCAACGCCGTCATCCTCGCCCACAACTACCAGATCGCCGAGATTCAGGACGTGGCGGACTTCGTCGGCGATTCCCTCGGCCTCGCCCAGCAGGCGGCCAAGACCAATGCCGATGTCATCGTCTTCTGCGGGGTCCATTTCATGGCCGAAACCGCCAAGATCCTGAACCCGGGAAAGATCGTCGTTCTTCCCGACAAGGACGCCGGCTGTTCGCTGGAAGAGAGCTGTCCCGCCCCCAAGCTCAAGGCTCTCCAGGACACCAATCCGAACTTCTACACCATCGCCTACATCAATTGCTCGGCAGACGTGAAGGCGTTGTGCGACGTCATCTGCACCTCCGGCAATGCCGCCAAGATCGTCCGGCACGCCCCCAAGGATCGCGACATCCTCTTTGTCCCCGACGAAAATCTGGGTTCGTGGGTGATCGAACAGACCGGCCGACCAATGACCCTGTGGAAGGGCAACTGCTACGTCCACGTCGAGTGGACCCACAATGCGATCACGCGGATCCGACGGGAGCACCCGGAGGCACCGCTCATCGCCCACCCGGAGTGTACCCGGGCCGTGCGCATGCTCGCCGATGAGGTCTGTTCCACGGAAAAGATGGTGACCTGGTGCCGCCAGCATCCGTCGAAGGCCATCATCGTGGCTACCGAGGCCGGAATGTTGCATCGCCTCGAAAAGGAATGCCCCGGCAAGACCTTCATCCCGGCTCCCACCGAAAACTGCCGCTGC
>CAMCFL010000432.1 GCA_945873715.1 Akkermansia muciniphila | reverse complement strand
GCCCTCGCGCCAATCGCCGTGGGCGTGGGAGTGCTGCCGTGGTTGGGGAGTCGATGGACCCTGGTCGTCCTTGGCGCGGGATACCTGCCGTTGTTGCCGCGGGTGGGACGGCTCCAATGGGGAATCCTTGGTGGGGTGCTGGCCCTGCTCGCGTTCCTTCCCCCTCAGCTTCATCTCCAGCAGATCAGCTTGGGGTCCCGCATCGTTTCGCTTCGTGAAGGGCCCGGCGACACCGTGACCGTGGTGGAAGGGCTCGATGGCAGCCGTGCCCTCCGTGTGAACCAGCGGTTCACCATGGGCGGAACCGCGTCCACCAACGCCGAACGGCGTCATGCGCATCTTCCTGTCCTGCTCCATCCGCAGCCGCATCGGGTGCTCTTCCTGGGGGTCGGCACCGGCATCTCCTTTGCCGCTCTGGATCGTCATCCCGGCCTGACGGCCGATGGGATCGAGTTGGTCCCGGAGATTGCCGCATCCATGCCGGCGTTTGCGCCCCACAACGATTTCGGGCGCGACCTGCGGCTCCGGGTGGCGGATGCCCGGCGCTTCGTCCGCACCGGTGCGGAACGGTACGACGTCATCATCGCCGACCTCTTCCATCCGGCGCGGGACGGTGCCGGTGCGCTCTATACGCGGGAGCATTTCACGGCGGTCCGCACGCGGTTGACCGACGACGGACTCTTCTGTCAGTGGCTGCCGTTGTTCCAGCTCGACCTGCCGACCTTGCGGATCATCACCCGCACTTTCCTGGAGGTGTATCCGGAGAGCGAAGCGTTCCTCCTGAGGTTCAACGCCGATACGCCGGTGCTGGGATTGATCGGTGCGCGTCGTCCGCTTCGATTCGATCGGACCTGGTTTGATCGTCGCACGGCAGACCTCCAACTCCGCGAGGCTCTCCGGCAGGTGGGACTGACGGATTCCTGGCAGTTCTTTGGAACCTGGTTTGCCGGGCGGAAGTGGCTGGGAGAACTCGCTGCCGACGCGCCCCTCAATACCGATGATCGGCCCGAGGTGCTGTTCGAGGCGCCGCGCACCCTGCTGGGGCGGGGCACACCCGGATGGACGCTGCTCCAGCAATTGCTCGACCGGCCGCGGCCCCCCTCCGAGGCACTGTTCCAGGTGACAGCCGCTGCCGATCGCGAGTGGCGGGATCGACTCTTTCGCTTTCACGAAGCCCGAGATCTTTACCTGCGCGGGTTGATCGCCGACGCCGCTGGCCGGCGGGTTGAGGCCGTCGATGCCTTCATCGGAAGTGCCCGGCTCAGCGCCGACTTCACCACCGGATATGCCCAGGTCCTGACTCGT
The DNA here is from genome assembly GCA_945873715.1 of Akkermansia muciniphila. Taxonomy (GTDB): domain Bacteria; phylum Verrucomicrobiota; class Verrucomicrobiia; order Limisphaerales; family UBA9464; genus UBA6176. The sequence continues at coordinate 2,561 of CAMCFL010000432.1, read as the reverse complement.
GCCGTGCAGGCTTCGAAGTCCGACCCCGCACTCGCCCGCGATCTTCTGGTTCGTCTCACCGCGGCGCGGCCGGAAAGGTCCGTGGCGGACGATCTCCGCCGGCGCCTGGGGCTGTAGGCGATAGGGGGGTATCCGGCGGGCCGCCGGTACCGCTCTCAAACATAGCCGCGGAGAAGCGGAGAGGTTCCCCACTCAGAAGAGGGATCCCGTTTTGGCGCGGGAGCGTCCTGGAGTGCGCGCAGCGCCAGCTGCCGCCTTCGCCCGCTCCGTTGGATCCTGAGCCGGCGGACTGTGCTTGCGGGTTGTGCGCGCCGCGAGGGGTGGCCCCCCGTACGCGGTAGCGGTAAGGCGACCTTCCGGACGCCCGAACCTCACGCGCGACCCCGCCGGGGTCGATGGGTAGAAGGGATCTGTGAACCGGCGGTCTGTCGACCGCCGGCTACCATCCGGGACGCCTCCGGCGTCCTGCCCTACTTCCCCGTCCCCGGCACCGTGTTGGTGCTGAAGGTTACCTGGACGAAGCACTCGGGGATGTGGGAGTCCCAGATGCCGTGTCGGCTCCAGACCCAGCCCCCGGAATCCTTCGCCGGAGTGGCTTCCTTGTAGGTATTGAAGCGGGAGAAATCCATGCGCCACAGGTCGCCTTCGCGTGGGGGCAGCGCGCGTTGCTCGGCCTTCGCCAGCCATTCGAGTCCCTTCCAGGGCAACGCCAGTTCCACCGTCCAGCCTCGGTCGCGATCCTTGTCGTCGTTGATCGTGCCATCGACGTGCACCGCGGTCCGGATCCCGGGGAACGTCCAGTTGAAGTTTCCGAGCCGTCCGCCCCGTGGATGGGTGGTGAAACCCACGCCATTGAAGGGTTGCAGCTTCGCCCGGGCGAACTCGGGTGCCTGGGAGAATCCGCCCTTCTCGTAGGCTTCGTTCCAGATGAAGAAGACCTCGTACACGGTGTTGAAGGCATTGACCTCGAACTCGTAGTACGCATCGCGTCCGGCGATGAAGAACTCGACGTCGTTGTCGTAGTAGATCGGGTCGTTGTGCTGCGTGAACTTCGCGTGCACGAACGGTTCCTCGACCCGGTACGCCACGTAGAGGTTCGTTTCATCCCAGACCACCATGGCCTGCGTGTCGTGGACCGTGCGGCCTCCGGTCAGGATGTCGACGAATCGCGGTGAACGCGGAGCCTTCTGCCACACGGCTTCGTCCAGCTTGCCGTCCACCACGATGGGTCCGGTCGTGCGCAGCGCGGTGTAACGCGGCAGCTCGGCTTCGGGGCAGGGGAACTTGCTCCGGGTCGAAGCCTCCTCGGCGGAGACCGTCGCGAACAGGAGGGGGCACAGGCCGAGCAACTGAAGGCAGGAAAGACGCTTCATCAATGGGTTGATCCTTTCGGATTCGGTCGTCGCCGCCAAGCCTCACGTGGGCAGACGCGTCTGGATGCGCCCCCACCTGGGACCGCGGGCGTCCCCGCCCGCTTCTTGCGCCAATGTGTAGGCCGCCTGTCCTCAGGCGGCGGTGGGAGAAACGCCCGCTGAGGGCAGCGGGCCTACAACGGGTGCTGCAACTCCGGGCTCTGCATCCCGTTTCCGATTTCCTATCCTTCAACGCATCCATTCCATGATCACCCGCCGAACCTTCTGTCGGATCGCCGGTGCTGCCGCCACCGCGATGCCATTCGTGCCGCCGTTGTTGGCCGCAGACACCTCGGCGGAGCTGCCGGTGGGATCAGCTCCCGCCCCGCTGGAGGCGGCGTGGTTCCCCAGTCGGTTGCACGCCTTCATCTGGCGGAACTGGACCCTGGTGGATGCGACGCGGTTGGCAGAGGTTGTCGGCGGACGACCCCGCGACATCAGCCGGGTAGCCCGGTCCATGGGACTTCCCCGCGCCCGGGTGCTGTCGGCCGGCGATCGGCGTCGGGCCAATCTCACGCTGATCCGTCGCAACTGGCATCTGCTGCCTTACGACCAGCTCTTGGCCTTGCTCGGATGGACCGCGGACGAGCTCGCCTACACCCTGCGCGAAGACGATTTCTTCTACGTGAAGCTCGGCTTGCTCAAGCCGAAGGCCTCCCGCCTTTCCTGGTCGAAACCGGACGCCGCCCAGAACGCCCGTGCGGACGAGATCGCCCGGATCGTGCGCGAACATTTCCCGAACGCGGATCTGGCCGGACGCGATCCGCTGTTCTCGTTCGTTCGAACCCTCGCCAGCAATCCCGGAGCAGCGCGGCGTGCGGCGGCGGCGGACGCCCGGACGGCACCGCTGCGCATGGGCTATTCCTACTTCGCCCTGTATGGAGATCCGCTGGTGGATCCGTCGCTCGATCCGTATCCCGACGGTTACCTGGCCCGACTGGCGGCGTCCGGAGTCAACGCCGTCTGGTTGCAGGGAGTGCTCTCGCGGTTGTCGTCGTTGCCGTGGGATTCCCAGGATCGCATCGAGGTCCGACGCCAAGGGCTCCGGACGCTGGTGGAGCGGGCGGCGCGGCATGGGATCCGGGTCTTCCTGTACCTGAACGAGCCGCGTTGCCTTCCGAAGACCTCTCCGGTGTTCGTGCGGAATCC
>CAMCFL010000431.1 GCA_945873715.1 Akkermansia muciniphila | reverse complement strand
CGCCAGGGCCGGCAAGGCATTTCCATTCCACTCTCCCAGCTGAGGAAACAGTTCCCGATCCCAGTTCGCATAGTGATCATTGACGAGGATGACCTCGGCCGTGGTTCGGGTGCGGACCTCGCGGATGAGTTGGACGTAAGCGTTGGTATCGCCATACGCATGGAAAATCACCAGGTCCGGATTGAAGGGATACAAGTCCGCCTCTGCGGTGCGGACGAGGTACTCGGCAGTCACGCCGCCGATGGATCGATTCTCGATGACCCACCCGCGCTTTGGGGACTGATCGGCGGTCTGCTGGACGGCAAGTCGGGACCACGGTTGTCCCGTGATCGACTGGCCGTAGATGAGCACCCGGATCGGGGGCGTATTGTCTGACTGCCGGCGGAGGGCCTGAAATCGTTGAATGTTGGCCTGGGCGAGGAGGTGTTCGCGAGGGCCTGCCTGAACCTTCGCCCCAAGGACCAGCGTCAGGAGGGCTACGGGCAGCCATCGTCGGTCATGCGATTCCCGGTAGCAGAACCCAACGCCCCTGACGATGCCCATCCCCTTGGCCAAGGTTGGCTTCGTCCTCGCATCGGTCGTTTTGATCCTTTGCTTCTGGTCCATCTGGAATCCTACGGACGAACCCCAGTCGCTCCGGACGCCCGGTGTCAAGATTCGTTCCCCGGAATGCCGCTGTTCCGGCGCATCTTGGTCCCAGAAGGACCAAGCCGGCTCCCATGTCGTTCGTCACGGAGCCAATGTCATGGTGGACTTCGACGGGGCCATGACCCTGCGGATCGTCCGCCACAAGGGTCTGGAGACGGGAACGGAGTACGAGTTCCTGACGGAATGAGTTTGTCGGGGATGTAGGCCGCCTGCCCTCAGGCGGAGGTGCGGGAACAACCGCTGAGGGCAGCGGGCCTGCCACCTCGAGATGCGCCCGAAGTGTCTTGGAACGCGCATGGAGTCAGCCACCGCCGGGGTCGTGGGGCCTTCGTCCGACAGGTACAGATCTGCCCCCATTGCCTTCGTTCCCCGGTGTTCCCTCACCGCTTTGTCACTTCAAAGCCGTAGAACCTGTTCATGGCATCCTGCATCTGGTCGGTCTTGCCGATGAAATACCAAGATGCCGTGTTGTTGCCCTTCGTCCCAAGACCACGGATAGCGACAGAGTCGTCAGGGGCACTGGCAGCAGGCCCCGGAATCGGGCTCACACCAGGCTTGCGGCCGAATCCGGGGTGCCCACCTGCTCCGTGCGGGAGCGGAGGTCCTTGACCCGAAGGATCACGCCTTCCGGTCCGCGCTCCAGACGGGCCCAGTGGGCCGCGCCCATCTCCAGGGCCCGCTTGAACTGCTTGTCGGCCTTCATCGGGGTCAGGCTGTAATCCACGGCCTTGCCGGATTCCCGCAAACGTTGCACCAGCGCCAGGGAGTCCACGCGCAGGGTCTCGTCCTCCACCAGGACCATGACGTCGATGGTAGAAGCGAAGGAGGGAACCTTGCCGCGCTTGCGAAGGAGCAGTGCCAACACGACGTCACCCATTCCAAAGCCCAGCGCCGGCAGTTTCACCTTCCCACCACTCAGGACGCTCACCAGGTTGTCGTAGCGTCCGCCCCCCGCGATGGCCCGGAACTCCCCCTTGCGATCGAAGGCTTCGAACACCACCCCGGTGTAGTAGGCGAGACCGCGGATCACCCCGTAATCGATCTTCACGTACGCGCCGAGGCCTCGGGCGGTGAGGTTGTCGAGGATCCCCTGCAACTCGGGCGTGGGAAGACCGGCATCGATGAACTGGGCCACCGCCTCGGCAGTGACCCCGGTTGGAGCCAGACGTCGGGCGAGGGTTCCGGGATCTTCCCTCTCCATCTTGTCCACGGCCTGGAAGAACTCCGACGCGGCCTCGGGCTTCCCGCCTTCCGCCTCGTAAAAGGCCTGCCAGGCCTTGCGACTGCTCAGGCGGACGACAAAGTCTTCCTCGGTCAACCCGAGCGCACGGAGGACGTCGATCAGCAGTGCCACCACCTCGGCATCGGCAGCCGGGTCTTCCTCCCCGAACAGATCGCAATTGAACTGGAAGTGTTCCCGCAACCGCCCCTTCTGGGGTGCCTCGTAGCGGAACAACTGCGGCATCGAAAACCACTTGATCGGCTTGCGGTAGGCCCGTTCCGCCGCCGCCACCATCCGGGCGACGGTCGGGGTCATCTCCGGCCGGAGCGAGACCGCGTCCTGCCCTTTGTCGAGGAAGTTGAACAATTGGGAAACGATCTCATCGCCGGACTTGGCGGTGTAGAGCGAGAGCGGTTCCACCGGCGGCCCATCGTATTCGCGGAAGCCGTAACGCCGGGCGGTCCGCCGCCAGCAGTCAAAGATGTACTGGCGCAGATCACAGCTCCACTCCTCCCCGGGAGGCAGCGGCTCGGGAAAGAATTCCCGGAAGCCCTTCAGGCGTTGCATAGAGCCGCGAAACCTAGAGCAAAGCGCCCGTCGAAGGGAACCGTGAAGGCTCCGGATCGGCATGAAAAAGAGCGGGCCGATCGCTCGGCACGCTCTTTGAAAAAAGGAAAGAAGGCCCTGACCGGCCTTCACCTGATTGCGCCTCGGGGTGCGCTGACCTCAGCCTTTGGGCGTCAGCTTGAGGACCCGTTCCCGCATCTCCTTGCCCGGTTTGAACTTCACGATCGCCCGGGGCGGGATCGGCACATCATTCTCCGGGGCATTGGGGTTTCTTCCGATCCGTGCCTTCCGGATCTTGACCTCGAAGACGCCGAAGTTGCGGAGCTCGATGGTCTCGCCCTGGGCAACGGCGTCGGAGATGATGTCCAAAGTCTTCTGAACGATGCTGAGCACCACCTCCTGATTGACGTGCTGTTCCGGGTTGGGTCCTTCCTCTTGCTCCAATTCCTGGCTGATTCGAACGACGATGTCGCGTTTCGTCATGGCTTCCTGTTGATTAAGGTTAGGGGGGATCTTGACAAGGGGTGATAGGAGGCAGGAGCCACCCCGGTCAAGACCTGACTTCCCCCAGCGCGTTTTCCATGACGGGAGCACGAATTCAAGAAACCCAGCCCTCCGAAACCCCAGAAGGGGAATTCACTACAAAGGAAACTCCGCCGACTGGCCTGGGCCGCCCAACCCACCTGCCGCCCTCGCACCGTGTCCCACCACCCCAAACCCACCCTTCAACCCGCGACCGTCGACAACTCCACCGGTTCGACGCTCAGTCCGAGCTTCTTCAGCCAGCGCAAGGCGGCCTCCACCTGGTCCGCTGCACCTTCCACCTCCAGACAGACGATGCCGACCTCATCGGTCACGCTGGCCTGCCGGATGTTGGTCGTGATGGGGAAACGATGTCCCAACTCCCAGATCACCGGCGCCTTGATCCGGCGAGGCGGATAGGTCAGCCAGAACCTCCTCTGGACCTTCCCCGTCGACGGCTTCTCCGCGCGGGTCTTCGCCGGCTTGGGAGCCCGAGCGGGGGCAACCGGGACAGGGACCTTGGCGGCCTTCCGGGGCTTGACCACCGGAGTGCCCACCGTGCGAAGCGTCTTGGATGCCATGATGAACTGGGAAATCTGGGAGTGAAGGGGCGCAAGGAAGGACCTGCGGGGACCGCGTCAACCGCCGGCAATCGCCGGGATGATGCTGACTTCGTCGCCGTCCTTGAGCGGCGTGTCCTGATGGGCGAGGAAGCGGATATCCTCCTCGTTCACGTAGACGTTCACGAAGCGACGAACCTGACCGGCTTCGTCCAGCAGGCGTTCCCGGATGCCGGGAAAGCGCCTTTGAAGTTCGTCGAACGCGGATGTGATCGTTCCGGGCTGGACCTGAACCAATTCCTCGTCGCCGGTCAGCTTCCGGAGCGGGGTCGGGATGCGTACATTGACTGCCA
>CAMCFL010000430.1 GCA_945873715.1 Akkermansia muciniphila | reverse complement strand
CGGTCCGTCATGGCGTGGAAACGGAACTCCAACGGATCAATGCCGCCTTCCTCGTTCAACATCGTGTTCCGGTGGAACCCGGTGGCGATGAGCTGTTCCCGGGTGGCATCGGGGAGCAGGTCGCCGGCGAGCTGTTCCACGGTGAACTGGTCGAAGGGCATGTCCCGGTTCAGCGCCTGGATCACCCAGTCGCGCCACGGCCAGATCGATCGATTGCGATCCTTCTCGTAGCCGTTCGTGTCCGCATAACGCGCCAGGTCGAGCCAGCGGCGTCCCCAACGCTCTCCATACCGGGGCGACGCCAGCAACCGGTCGATCAACTGTTCCCAAGCCGCGTCCGATGGATCGGCGGCGAAGGCGTCCGCCTCTTCCGGTGTCGGCGGCAGTCCGATGAGATCGTAGGAGAGTCGTCGGATCAGGGTGTAGGGATCGGCTTTCTCCGTCGGACGCAGTTGTTCCTTCTCCATTCGGGCGAGAACGAACCGGTCAATGCCATTGCGGGGCCAACTCGCGTCCCGGACTGCCGGGGGAGCGGGATGGCTGGGCGGGTTGAAGGCCCAGTGCGCCTTGTACTCGGCCCCTTCGGCCACCCACCGCTGCAGGAGCGACTTTTCCGCGGCCGTCAGCGTGACCTTGGTGCTGGGCGGCGGCATCACTTCGTCGGGGTCGGCCGTCAGGATCCGCTTGACCAGTTCGCTGGCGTCGGGCTTGCCGGGGACAAGGGCAACGGCCCCGGACTTGGCCGGTTGCAGGGCGCTGGCCCGTTCGTCGAGGCGAAGGCTGGCCTTGCGGGTGGTTTCGTCGGGGCCGTGGCACTTGAAGCAATGCCGCGAAAGGATCGGCCGGACCTCACGGGTGAAGTCCGGTGCGGCCGCCGCCAGCTGGCAGCGGGCGACGAGCGTGACGAGCGTGACGAGCAGGGAGAGACCGGGGCGGTTCATGCAAGGGCGGCCTGGATGATTTCCCCGTGCACATCGGTGAGGCGGATGTCGCGTCCACCGAACCGGTAGGTGAGCCGGGTGTGATCGAGTCCGAGGAGGTGAAGGATGGTGGCGTGGAGGTCGTGCATCTCGAGGCGGTTCTCGACTGCACGATAGCCCCAATCATCGGTTTGTCCGTAGGCGATTCCGCCCCGCGTGCCGCCGCCCGCCATCCAGACGCTGTAGGCGAACTCGTTGTGATCGCGTCCGTCCGATCCCTGGGCAAAGGGGGTGCGCCCGAATTCACCGGCCCAGACGACCAGGGTGTCATCGAGCAACCCACGGGACTTCAGATCGGCGAGGAGGCCGGCGATCGGTTGATCGACGGCCAAGGCGTTCTTGCCGTGATTGGCGACGAGACCGCCGTGGGCGTCCCACCGATCCAGCCCGTCGATCTTGGGGATGGTCAGTTCAACGAAGCGGACGCCCCGTTCGACCAGTCGTCGGGCGAGCAGGCATTGACGGGCGTAGATGCGGGTGGGGCCGAAATCGGAGTCGCAGCCATACAGGCGGCGGGTGGCGGCGGATTCACCCTCGATGCCGAGGAACTCGGGCACGGCGGTTTGCATGCGGCCGGCGAGTTCGGCATTGGCAATGGCGCTTTCGAGGGCGTCGTCGTTGCCTCCCGTGAGCAGGCCGGTGCGGTTGAGGCGATCGGCGAGGCGACGCTTGGCGGTTTGCCGGGCCGGGTCCTTTTCGATGGGGGCCACGTTGGAAAGCGGCGCCCCCACGGCATTGACCAGCGTGCCTTGATAGGTGGCGGGAAGGAATCCGTTGCCGAAGCAGTCCACGCCGCCGGGCGGGATCAGTCCGCCGTTGAGCACCACGAAGCCGGGCAGGTCCCGATTGGGACTGCCCAGGCCGTAGGCGACCCAGGCACCCATGCTGGGACGCCCCTGGAGACCGAGGCCGCTGTGGAGGAAATAGTTGGCGCTGGTGTGCTCGGGGAAGGCCGAGGTCATCGAACGGAGCACGCACAGATCGTCGGCGTGTCCGGCGACGTGGGGGAACAGATCGCTGATCCACAGGCCAGACTGGCCGCGTTGACGGAAGGCCCAGGGGGACTTCAGGACGGTGCCGACGTTTTCGAACTGGGTCTTCTCAAGCTTGCCGATGGCCTTGTGCGGGTTCTCGCCGTGATGCTTTTCGAGCATTGGCTTGGGATCAAAGCTGTCCACCTGCGACACGCCGCCTTCCATGAACAGGAAGATGACGTTCTTCGCCCGCGGCCGGAAATGGGCCGGATGCGGTGCCAGCGGCGAGGCGGCTGCCCGGACCTGCGGTGATAGAAGCGCTCCGAGGGCCAGCGCCCCAAAACCATTGGCGGCACGGTTGAGCAGGGCGCGACGGGAGAGGCGTGCTTCGTGGTAGCTCACTTGAGGTAGATGAAATCGTTGGCGTTGAAGAGCGCGTGGCAAAGGTCCGACCACACGTCGGCCTCGGTTCCAGCGGCATGCAGGCGTCGCAGTTCCGCCAGTGATTCCTGGCAGGATTCCGCCTCGTCGGTCGCCGGCGGTCGGGCAAAGGCTGATTCGAACAGCGATCGAACCCGATCGGCGTCGTTCGCCCCGGGCATCTCCCGAAGCAACCGGCCGGCCCACTCGCGGGCCTGCTGGTGGACGAACGGATCGTTCATCAACACCAGGGATTGTCCCGGGACATTGGTCCGGTTGCGCCGGCCCTGGGTGCTGAAGGGCGTGGGAAAATCGAAGGCGACCATCATTGAGGGCATGAAGTTCCTTCGGATCGATGCATAGACACTCCGGCGACCGTCGCCGTCCAGCGGTCCGCTGGTGCCCGGCCGCCCGCGGCCGTCCTGGAATTCGGTGAGATGGATCGGGATCGGAGGGCCGCCCACCGCCGGATTGAGCCGGCCGGACACGGCGAGGATCGAGTCGCGGATGGCTTCGCCTTCCAGGCGGCGGACCGGGATCCGGTGCCAGAGGAGATTCAGCGGATCGATCGTCGCCGCTTCGGGCGAACGCGCCACGGAACCCATGGCGAAGGTGTCGGTCAGGACCAACCGACGGATGAGTCGTTTGATCGACCAGCGATCCTCGTGGATGAACTGCCAGGACAGGTGATCGAGCAGTTCCGGATGGGTCGGACGTTCACCGAGGTACCCAAAGTTGTCGGGCGTGGGAACCAGTCCGCGGCCGAAGACGTGTTGCCAAACCCGATTGACCAGCACGCGGGCGACCAGCGGATTGCCTGGGTCGGTCAGTTGGCCGGCCAGTTCCGCGCGGCCGCTGGTGGCGGGAGTGCGGACCGCCGGTGCGCCAAAAGCGGTCGGAAGCGAACGTGGTGCCAGTTCCCCTGGACGCGAATGCTTGCCGCGGACGAGCACGTACTCATCGGTACCCGGACCATCGGCCAGCGAAGGCGCGAGGCGCGAGGCCCAGCGGACGCCGCTGGCGAGGACGTTTCGGGCGTCGGTGTAGGCGGCGACGGGGGCTTCGGCGGCGTTCGGTGGAAGAGGGAAGAGCTCCGGGGAACGCAGGGCCCATTGAGCCAGGGCGGCGAGACGCGGGTCGCCTTCGAGTTGATTCACCGACAGCCGGCGGATGGCTTCCACCAGGTCCTGCTGGAAGGTTTCCGCCAGCGCTTCGACGGAGGCCGGAACGGAGCGCGGCCGCCAGGCGGCGAGAGGCGTGAAGTCCGGTTTCGCCGAAGATTCCACCACCATCAGGACGTCGAGGGGGCCGTCGCCTTCCGGTCCGAACTCGAAGTGGGCCCGGTGCCCGGCGTAGGGCGTGAGATCATGGGTGACCCACGTGGGGCGATCGCCGCCGTCGAAGGTCGCCACCAACCGGCCGTGCAGGGGGCCGCCCACCATGATGTGACCGTCCACGGCGGCGTACACCCGCGCCTTGCCGCGGAGGAGATAGTGGATC
>CAMCFL010000429.1 GCA_945873715.1 Akkermansia muciniphila | reverse complement strand
GAGTGGTCGCCCGGGCAGCGGTTGATGCAGGGGTTCGCCCCTGGCCTTAAGCTGTCCAAGCTGCCCGCCCAGACCGTGGTGGCCACCAGCAGCACCCGCCGCGCCGCCCTCCTGCAGGCGCTCCGGCCCGACCTCGTCATCGTGCCCATTCGCGGGAATGTCGGGACCCGTCTGGGCAAGGTGGCAACGGACCCGACCTTCGATGTCACCTTGCTCGCGGCGGCCGGGTTGGTCCGCCTGGGACTGTTCCTGGGTCCGAAGTCGCGGCTGATGCTCGATCCCATCCTTCCGTCCGGCCATGGATGCGAGCCGCCGCCGACGGGATTGCTGGGAACGTTGCTGGAGCCGGAAGAGATGTTGTCGGCGGTCGGGCAGGGAGCGATCGGCATCGAGATCCGCTCCGACAACGCGGATGCCCGGGAAGTGGCGTTGGGCCTGAACCACGGCAACACCTGGCGCTGTGTCACCGCCGAGCGCGCCTTCCTGCGTGCGGTCGGTGGCGGTTGCCAGAGTCCCATCGCGGGTTACGCGCGCATTGTCGGGCATCAGGTGCACCTGCGGGCGGCAGTGCAGCGGGAATCCGGTTGGTGGCGTGGCGAAGGTCGTCGGGCAATGGCAGAGGCGGCCGCGCTCGGGATGGCGCTCGGGGAAGAAGCGCGGATGTAGGCCGCCTGCCCTCAGGCGGCGATGAGGATACGCCCGCTGAGGGCAGCGGGCCTACAAACGTTCCACGACTTCCTGATCACCGACTCCCGGAGCTCGTCCCTCCGGTGCATGAGATTGCGATTGCCGCAGGGGCGGGTGGGTGGCGAAGTAAGGGCTCTCGCTGCGTGTGCCGTTCCCCGGTGGAAGGTGGCGCAGCGCTTCTTTTCTTTGGGAATCATGGGATCGAACATGGGCAACACGAGTTTCAAGCACGTGCATTTCGGGTGGCAGGACGAGGTCGCGGCCAAGCTGGATCCGGCCGGTCGGCTGGTTTACCGCTCGAATCAACTGGGCGCCGACCAGCGCGTGACCAACACCGGCGGAGGCAACACGTCCTCCAAGCTGATGGAGATCGACCCGCTCACCGGCGAGTCCGTGGAGGTGCTCTGGGTGAAGGGATCCGGAGGCGACCTGCGCACCAGCACCCGCGAGAATTTCTCCTCCCTTTACCAAGCCAAGTTGATCGGCCTGCAAAAGTCCTATGCCGCGCGTCCGGACAAGGGACTGAAGGCACCGGCCGAGGATGACATGGTGGGGATGTACACCCATGCCACGTTCAACCTGAATCCCCGGGCCACCTCGATTGATACCCCGCTGCATTCCTTCATTCCGGCGAAGCATGTCGATCACATGCATCCCAACGCGGTGATCGCCATTGCGGCGAGCGCGCGTTGCCAGGAACTCACCCGCGAGATCTTCGCCGGCGAGATGGATTACGTTCCCTGGATGCGCCCCGGGTTCGAACTCGGCCTGGCCATGCAGGAGGTCTGCCGGAAGAACCCGTCCGCCAAGGCCATCATGATGGGGCAGCACGGCTTCATTTCCTGGGACGACGACGACGCCACCTGCTACCGCCGCACCCTCGAATACATCGAGCAGGCGTCGGTGCACATCGAAGCGGCCTACGCCCGCAAGGGAGGCGACGCGACCGCGTTCGGCGGTGCTTCGGTCGAGAGCCTTCCCGAGGAAGTCCGCCAGAAGGTGCTGTCCCGCCTGCTCCCCTGGTTGCGCGGTCAGGTCAGCCAGCAGAAGCGTTTCGTCGCCACCGTCCAGGACGACGCGCGCATCCTGCGCTTCGTGAACTCCAAGGACGCCCCGCGTCTGGCGGAGTTGGGCACGTCCTGTCCCGACCATTTCCTCCGTACCAAGATCAAGCCGCTGTACGTCCCCCTGACAGCGCCGCTCACCGACTTTTCCGATGCGGGCCTCGACGCCTTCGTCGCGACGCTGCAGAAGTCACTCAAGGCCGGCATCGAACAGTATCGGAAGGATTACGCCGCCTATTACGAGCGCTGCCGCCGGTCCGATTCACCGGCCATGCGCGATCCGAACCCCACGGTCGTGCTGCTGCCGTCGATCGGCATGGTGGCCTGGGGCAAGGATAAGTCGGAGTCGCGCGTCACCGCCGAGTTCTACAACTGCGCGGTCGAGGTGATGCGCGGAGCCGAGGCGATCGACCAGTACATCGCCCTGCCGCAGCAGGAGGCCTTCGACATCGAGTACTGGCTGCTCGAAGAGGCGAAGCTTCGTCGCATGCCACCGGAGAAGGAACTTGCCCGTCAGGTGATCATCGTGATCGGTGCCGGCAGCGGCATCGGACGTGAGACCGCCTTGCGCCTGTCCCGTGAGGGAGCCCACATCGTGTGCGTCGATCTCAATGCGGGTGCCGCCGAGGCCACGGCCAAGGAGATCACCGACAAGCTCGGCCAGGGCATCGGCGTCGCCGGCACGGGTCTTTCGAACTGCGGTCCCGCCATCGGCCTCGCCGCTGACATCACCAACCGGGCGAGCATCCGAGCGATGCTCGACCGGGTGGCGCTCGCCTACGGCGGGTTCGATTCCATCTGCGTGACGGCGGGGATTTTCGTGCCAAGCGACACGAGCGGGCACATCCCGGACGAACGTTGGGACCTGACCTTCCGCATCAACGTCACCGGCAGTTATCTGGTGGGCGACGAGGCGGCCAAGACGTGGAAGCAACAGGGTTTGCGAGGCAATCTGGTGCTGACCACCAGTGCCAACGCCGTGGTGGCGAAGAAGGGGTCGGTCGCCTACGACGTCTCCAAGGCGGCGGCCAACCATCTGGTGCGCGAACTCGCCATCGAACTGGCGCCGCTGGTCCGCGTGAACGGCGTTGCGCCGGCCACCGTGGTGCAGGGCAGCGCCATGTTCCCGCGCGATCGCGTCATCGGTTCCCTCGCCAAGTACAACATTCCCTACACCGACGACGAGGCCACCGAGTCGCTGGTGAAGAAGTTGGCGCAGTTCTACGCCGACCGGACCCTGACCAAGGCTCCGATCACCCCGGCGGATCAGGCGGAAGCCTACTTCCTCCTGGTGACCCAGCGCCTGAGCAAGACCACCGGCCAGGTGATCACCGTCGACGGCGGACTGCACGAGGCGTTCCTGCGCTGAGTTCAGGACCCAAGACCCAGGACCCAGGACCGGGAGTGCCGGCGGCCCGCCGGTACTGGGTTGAGGATGGGTAGACGAACCTCACGCGGAGACGCGGAGGACGCGGAGAGGGGGCCGGCAGGCGGTTCCTTGATTCGTGTGCTTCGTGTGTTTCGTGGGCGAATCCACTCCCCGCGCGCAGGACCGGCAAGCTGCCGATCCCCCCGGCATTAGGCCTAGGGCCGCTTGAACGCGTACAGGCGCGAGGCAGTGCGAAGGTAAAGGGTGTTGCCCAGGATGGCAGGCGAGGCCTGGACGGGTTCCCCCAGATCGTTCCTTGAGATCAGTTCAAATCGCGGACCGGTCTTCACCACGCTGACTACCCCGGGTTGGGAGGCCAGATAGACGTGGCCGCCGGCGACGACCGGGCTGGCGTAATAGTCGCCCGGAGCCGGAAGCCGCTGCTCCTGGTAAGCAGGTGTCCCGTCGCTGGCGTTGAGGCAACTCAGGAGTCCGCCGTTCTTGACCAGGTACACCCAGCCGTCGTGGTGCACCGGTGAGGCGACGTAGGGAAGTCCCCGCTTGAACCGCCATTTCACGCCGGCGTCCGTCACCGCCCCGGTGTCGGATGCCTCCAGTCGCCACGCCTGATTCTCGACCTTGGCGAAGATGGCCGCCATCGACTCCCATTCGTCCCGGTCCACGAACCCATCCCGGTTGCCGTCGAGGTGCTTCTTCCGTTCCTGGGCCGCGCCCTTGGGAAGTTCGGCGTGCGA
>CAMCFL010000428.1 GCA_945873715.1 Akkermansia muciniphila | reverse complement strand
GAGCTCCGCGAGTCCGTGCCCGATCAACGCATCGCCCACCAAACACACGAAGCAGAACGGGGAACTACTCTGGTTCATGTGTTTGGTGTGCTTCGTGGGTATTCAACTTCCCAAAGTGCGTTCCCCGCCGGCCCAGAGTGAGCCTCGTTACCTCGTCGGCTACCTAGAGGGATTGCCGCTTGTGTCGGAAGCCGGAAGCAGGGATGCAGCACCCATGCATGCCGCGGCAGAGAAGCATCTCATCCGGACCGACGCCGTCCTGGCGGGTATCATCCGGAAGGTGGGCCCTTGCGCCCTCAAACCGGAACCCTGGCGCAGCCCATTTCAGTCGCTGGTGCAGGCGGTCGCCCATCAACAACTCAATGGCAAGGCGGCTGAGACCATTCTCGGCCGGTTTCGCGCCCTGTTTTCCGGCAAACGCTTTCCACAGCCCAAGGCCATCGCCGGTGTTTCCGATGAAGCGCTGCGGGCGGCCGGGTTCTCCCGCGCCAAGGTTGCCGCCATCCGCGATATCGCGGCCCGGGTGGTCAGCGGGGAGATCCCCGGAGCACGACGGATCGAGAAACTCTCGGATGACGAGATCATCGAGCGGTTGACGGCCGCCCGGGGCGTGGGTCGATGGACCGTCGAGATGCTGCTGATGTTTCAGTTGGGGCGCCCGGACGTGATGCCCGCCGATGATTTTGGGGTGCGCTCCGGGTACCGGATCGCCTACGGACTGGACGAGATGCCGAAACCCCGACAATTGCTGGAAGCCTCTGAACCCTGGCGGCCGCACCGGACGGTGGCGGCCTGGTACCTCTGGCGCGCCGTGGACCTGGCGAAGCAGGGCGCGTGAGCCGGTTCAGTCCGGGTAACCGTCGGGATTGCGGACGTGCCAATCCCAGGCGGTGGCGACGATGTCCTCGATGCGCGGGTAGCGCGGTTTCCATCCCAGATCGGTGAGGGCACGGGTGGCGCTGGCGACGAGGCGGGGCGGGTCACCCGCGCGACGGGGCTTTTCGACCACCGGGATGGACTTGCCCGAGATCCGCGAGCAGACGTCGATCACTTCGCGCACCGAGAATCCCTCGCCGTTGCCGAGGTTATAGAAGCCGGTCTTGCCGGGTTGCAGGGCGAGGATGTGTGCCTGGGCGAGGTCGGCGATGTGGATGTAGTCCCGGATGCAGGTGCCATCCGGGGTCGGATAGTCGGTGCCGTAGATCTCGCAGTGGGTCTTCTGGCCGAGAGCCACCTGGAGGACGTTGGGGATCAGGTGGGTCTCGATGCGGTGATTCTCGCCAAACTGATGCGAGGCACCCGCGGCGTTGAAGTAACGGAACGCGACGAAATCGAGTCCATGCAGTTCGCGGTACCAGAGGAGGATCTTCTCGAACATGAGCTTGGACTCGCCATACGGATTGATCGGGCGCTGGGGCAGGGTCTCGTCCATGGGCACCCGGTCCGGCGGGCCGTAGGTGGCGCAGGTCGAACTGAAGACAAACTTGCGAACCCCCGCCGCGACGGCGGCATCCACCAGGTTGAGTCCGCCGGCGACGTTGTTCCGGAAGTATTTCGAAGGATTGGTCATCGATTCCCCCACCAGCGCGTTCGCCGCGAAGTGGATGACAGCCTCCGGACGAACGTCGAGGAGGGTCTGGTGGATCCGCTCACGATCGTTGAAGTCGCCTTCGATGAACGTGGCGCGTCGGTCTACCGCCGAGCGATGGCCCTCGGTGAGGTTGTCGAAGACGGTGACGATGTGACCGGCGTTGAGCAGTTCCTCAACGCAGACCGAGCCGATGTAACCGGCGCCGCCGGTGACGAACACATTCATGGGAGGTGATTCGGGATTGCAGGCAGGATTTCGGGACGGAGGCACCCGGTTGGGGAGTGCGAGATCGGGATTGAGAGCGAACTGGGGAGGCAGCGTTCAGGCGAGATAGGGAATGGTCAGTGGTCCCTGCGGCAGGACCGCCACCCGCGCGTCCGTACCAAGGCGATCGAGTTCCTCGCGCACCAGCACGCCGATGTCCTCGCAGGGATCCAGATGGGCGGCGCGGAGCGTCTCGGGCGGGATGGACGAGTAGACCCGCACCCGGGCTCGACGCTGGATCAACGACTGGATCTGGGCCTGCCATTGCTCCGAGCGGACAAATCCCGGGGTGGCCAACAGGGTGAGGATCTCTTCCGGCGAATGGGCTTCGCGAAGCAATCGGTCCAGGGGACTTCCGGCGGGAACGCCCTCCCGACATTCGGCGGCGAGGATCAAGAGGCCGCCGGGCTTCAGGACCCGCGCGCCGGCGCTCATGCCTTTCACGCCCTGGTACAGGTTCTGATCGAGCGGATACCCGGAATTGGTGGTGACGACGATGTCGAAGGGGGCCTCCACCTGCTGCATGGCGGAGGTTCGGACGAACTCACGTCCCTGACGGTGAGCGGCCAGAAGGTCCCCGGCGAACACACCCGTGATGTGACGCTCTTCGTTCAGGGTGACGTTGAGGAGGAAGGTCGGACCGGCCCGCAGGGCGATGTCCCTCAATTCTTCCCAGAGCGGGTTGCCCTCGCAGATTCCAAAGGTGGCCCGCGGATCACCGATGTTCTCCGCCCCGTGATTGCTCATGACGGTCTCGACGTGGGCGACGCCTGGCATGATGCCCTTCGGCCCGCCACTGAACCCCGCGAAAAAGTGCGGTTCGATGAACCCGGTCACAATTCGAAGGTCCGCCTCAACGCAGTGACGGTTGATCCACGCAGGCGTCCCCGAGCGGGTGTTGCCGAGGGCGACACAGGCTTCGTGACTCTCCGGCTCATGATTGAGCACGCGGTACTGGGCGACGACCTCCGGCGTCAGCATCGTCTCCAGTTCGGCCTGGGTGTTGGGACGATGGGTGCCGAGTTGGTTGAGTAGGAGGATCTGCTCCCGTTGCACTCCCCGGGCGTGCAGGTACTCCAGCAGCCACGGGATGATCCGATGATTGGGCGTCGCCCGGGTGATGTCGGTGAAGAGGATGGTGATCCGGATGCCGGGCTTGAGGGCCTCCGAGAGCGGGGCGGCCCCGATCGGGGCATCCAGCGCGGCGAACAAGGCTGATTTTTCATCCGGCAAACCGGCCCGATGCGCGGGTTGGATGACCTGGGTGCGTCCGGCCGGGAAATCGACGTCCAGAACGCCTTGTCCGTAAGCGAGGGAAACCTTCATGTGGCAGGACAGAGGATAGGCCGGCAGGGTGCGGAAGGGCGAAGCAAAATCCGGTGAGGTTGGATATTGAGCTGCGGTCTTGGCACCAACGGAGCGGGAGGCAGGTGCCCCAACTCATTCCCGGCTGGCAGGCCGCCTGCCGTTGGTCGGCGATCAGGGCAGGGCCGCCGCCGACAGCGGACCTGTAAGCGATGCCGCACGCTGAAAGGCGCAAGTCGCGATTTGGAGGAGCGGGTCCCATGAGTCCGACACTCCGACGGAAACCGGGGTCTCGCTGACCTCATCCCGCCGGAGGGCGTCCCCCGAGCCGCAGCCCGCTCAGGCCGGAGACGGCTGCGGGGCACCCAGCCCGGGCAGTTTGGGAGGGAGCGGCTTGATCACTTCGGGCAGCGGCGTTCCTGCCGGTGCGCCGCTGGGAGGATCGATATTCGTCGGATTGACCGTCGGCGGGGTGAGCGTGCCGGTTCGGATGATTTCCTCCACCTGCGATCCCTCGAGGGTTTCGTACTCCAGCAGCGCCTTGGCCACCAGATCGACCTTGTCCTTGTAGCTGTCGAGGAGGCCCTTGGCCCGCACGTACGCTTCGTCGATGACCCGCTTCACCTCGGAATCGATCTCCTGGGCGGTCTTCTCGGAGTATTCCTTGCCGCGCATCATGTCGCGGCCGAGGAACACGTATTCCCGAGCCTCGCCATAG
>CAMCFL010000427.1 GCA_945873715.1 Akkermansia muciniphila | reverse complement strand
TCGCGCCCGTACCCGGGGTGGTACCCCGGGCTAATCGCTGCCATCCCTCCGGGATGAGGAGGTGCACCGCGTCCGGTCGCCGCATCGGGGACGGAGGTCTTCGCATGGCGCATCGGGGGCAGTGTCAAGCTGCGCCCCGGACGGACGGGCATCTTGGGTTTGTCATGGATGTAGGCCGCCTGCCCTCAGGCGGCGATGTGAGAGCGCCCGCTGAGGGCAGCGGGCCTACATGCGTGACAACAAACTCAAGCTGCACTCCGGACGGGGGAGCTCTGCGAGTCCGAAACCCCGGCGGTGGGCATGGGCGGACTCGTCGAACTCGTCCCTGCTGACCCGCCGCCGGAGGGCAGGCGGCCGACAGCCGAAGCCCGGTTTGACAGGCTCTCGAAGCCCCACCGATGGTCCGGTCATGACCCAGACGACCGCGGAGTTCTACTCCCGCTGGCTGGAGCGTGTGCGCTCCGCCCCCGCCTTCCAGGAAGACCAAACCCCGCCCGAACGCTGGCTACAACATCTCTGGCGACATCAACGGCTGCATCGGGAGACCCTGCGGACCCTCGACGGACGCAGCGTCCGGGTCCTGCATCCGGGGTTCTGGAACCGCTCCGCCGGGCCCGACTTCAAGGGAGCCATCGTTCAGTTCGAAGACGGCCCGGCATGCTCCGGCGACGTCGAGATCGATCTTCAACCCGCGGGTTGGACCGGACATGGACACGCCGGAAATCCCGCCTACCGCCGGGTGATCCTGCACGTGGTCTGGCAGGAGGGAGTCAATCCTTCGGGAATCCCGGTGCTTCCGATGCGGCCGTCGCTCGATTCACCCCTGGAAGAGCTCGTCCCCTGGCTGCTGGGGGAGGCCCCCGGATTGATCCCCGCCAATGTCCGCGGCGGATGCTCCGCTCCACTTCGCCGACTGGACCCACCGGCGCTGCAAGCGCTTCTCGAAGAAGCCGCCCGACATCGTCTGGCCCGCAAGGCGACGGAACTCGGCGCCCGGGCACGGCACATCGGGTGGGACCAGGCCCTGTGGGAAGGACTGGTGGGCGGCCTGGGCTACCGCCACAACACCTGGCCGCTCCGACGTCTGGCGGAACTCGTTCCTCTCGCGGGAACCAACGCCCCGCTCCCGGTGGAACAGTCGCAGGCGCGGCTTCTGGGCATCGCCGGCTTCCTGCCCCCGGATCTCACCGCCGGGACACCCCCCTACGTGCGCCGGCTCTGGGATCATTGGTGGCGGGATCGGGATCAGTTTGTCCATCGGGTGCTCCCTCCCGAGGTCTGGCATCTGAAGGGACTCCGACCGGCAAATCATCCCCAACGCCGACTGGCCCTGGCAGGGCATTGGCTGAACGGACCCCGCCTCGCCAACCGGTTGGTACAGGCGGTACTCGGCTCCGACGACGCAGAAGGGGTCGAGGCAGCCATGGAAGTCCTCCGCCCGGGCATCGATCCCTTCTGGGACGCGCACTGGACCCTCGGCTCGCGGGAGGGCACCGCCAGTCCGCTCCTCGGGGAGGCGCGGGTGACCGATCTGGCGGTCAATGTGATCCTGCCCTGGCTCTGGGCTCGGGCACAGCTCGCCACCGGGGGCGATGCCACCACCCAGGTCGAACGAAGGTACTTCAGCTGGCCGGCCGGCGAGGACAACGCCGTCCTGCGGATGGCACGACAGCGATTGATCGGAATGGAACCGCGACGACTGCCCCGACGCGCCGCGCTCCAGCAGGGATTGCTTCAGATCTCCGATGACTTCTGCTCGGCGACCGACTCCCTGTGCAACGGTTGCGGATTTCCCGCGCTGGTGGAGGCGTGGCGGGGAAATCCAGGCGCGGGCGAGTCTTGAACCGGTCAGGGATGTAGGCCGCCTGCCCTCAGGCGGCGATGCGAAAACGCCCGCTGAGGGCAGCGGGCCTACAATCGTGACGACAAACTCAAGATGCACCCTGCAGCGGATCTTCAAACCCCGACGGCTTGGATCTCTGCCCCGCCCGCCGCACGGCGGGCCCTACATCCCGGCGGGCGCGTTGGTCTCCGGCTTGGGCCGGAAGGCGGCGGCGACGCTGCTCTTCTCCCATTCCTCGGTGAACCACTGGGAGAACGGGCTGCCGGAACGGCGGCCGCGGGCCTCGACCAGAAAGGCGGGCAGACCCGCCTTGAGCACCTCGTCGGCCACCGGCTTGCGCTCCTTCAGGAAGAGGACATAGCCGCCGTCGCGGGAGAGGGTGAATCCACTGACACCCGACGGTTCGAGAGCGAACGCGGTGTCCTTCAACGAACCGAGGTCCGCGTACGCCGGCAGTCCAGGGACCATGGTCATCGAAGGGCTGAACGGCGGGAGATCGACCACCGCATGCTTCTGCCCGGCGGCGATCGCCGTGAAGGTCTTTCCAGCGGCGATCCCGTTGGTGACGGTGTTACGGAAGGCCTGGCCGGCGCTGCGGGCCGCCTCCAGGGCCAGGAACCGGCGGTAGTCATCCGTGACCCGCGGCTCGATGCTCTTCAAGGGCGGGATGCTGGAAGGAATCCGGGTCTTGACGGCGATGATGTAGGCTCCATCAGCGGCGGTCACCGGCTCGGTGAACGGAAGCTCCGGAGTCAACCGCTGGAGGTCCGTGTTCAGGTCGGCGATGCCATCGAGGCCGAAGGGACGTTCGCCACGGGCGAAAGGCTGGGTGATCTCGACCTTCAACCCGCGTTTGGCCGCCACGATCTCCAGATTCTCAGGCTTGGCCGGATTGATCTGGGCCAGGTCATTGTACACCTCGGTCGCCACCTCGGCGGCGCGGGCAGCGGCGTTGGCACGGATGGCATCCGACCGCAACTTCACCAGGGCGGCGTCCTTGCCCAGCACCACTCCCTGGTCATCCACGAAGGAGTTGGTCGGACGCGACGCATAGGCCTGCTCCAGCCGGTTGGTCAGGTCGGGAATCTTGGCCAGTTCCGCCTCGGCGGTCGCCAGATGATTCGTGCCGGAGAACTTCAGGTACGACAGGACCAGCTTTTCCTGGATCCGGTAGTTCTGGGCCCGGTTGGTGTAGAAGGTCCCCAGGCCTTGCGGCGTGATGGTGACCGAGGTGAGGAAATTGGTGCTGATGAAGAACACCGCGCTGGCGGCGGCCTGTTCGTTCTCGCGCCGGTATTCGGCCTCCGCTTCGCGCGGGGTGATGAGGGCGTCGGGAACCGAAAGGACATTGACCAGCAGGGATTGCTCGACCTGACGGCGCAGGATCGAGAGGTAATCCTCTTCACGACCGTTGAACGCCTGGATCCGCTCGATGAGCGTGGGATAGGTCGATTGCCCGGTGGCCTGATCGCGGAAGGCGTCCCGGATCACACTGGCGAGGACGTCGTCATCGGCGACGATCCCCATGGACCGCAGCTTGCGATCAATGAACGCCAGCTGGGCCGCCGAGGACTCGCGCTGATCGTCGGTCATGGACCGGGGACGCTCGGAGAGACGGTCCTGAAGGAGCAGTTGCCGGTAGGTGGCCTGGATCTCGTCCTGGGTCAGCCGGTGGCCATCCACCTCGCCATACCGCCCTCCTGGACCATTGAGAACACTGGTAAAGGACGAGGGACCGTCACCCGTCCAAGCGACGAAGCTGAGGATCACCACGACCACGACGATCCACCAAAGAACCGAAGAATGCTTGCGAATTGTGCCGATCATAGTGCCTGCGTGAGCGGGCGAACGTACCGGCCGGGAGGAAACCGGGTCAATGGGCGATTTGGGGCGGTGGGCGCATCGGGCGCATCTTGACACTGCCCCCGATGCGCCATGCGAAGACCTCCGTCCCCGATGCGGCGACCGGACGCGGTGCACCTCCTCATCCCGGAGGGATGGCAGCGATTAGCCCGGGGTACCACCCCGGGTACGGGCGCGAAAAGTCCCATC
>CAMCFL010000426.1 GCA_945873715.1 Akkermansia muciniphila | reverse complement strand
ATTCCTTGGAGATGGCTTCGTCGAGGTTGAGGACGGTGGAAGAGGCGAGCGTCCAGGTGGCCAGCTCGACGGGGTCGAGTCTGGTGGCCGGGGTGGATTCACCCGTGGCAATCAAGGCGCGGGCGGATTCGGGAGCGGTCTTGAATCCGGCGCGGTGACGGGCAACGCCCGCGAGGAGAATGGAGGTTTCCGAGCGGGTCGGGTCGCGTCCGAGGACGGATTGGAACAGGCGTTGGACGCGACGTTTGGGGGAGGTGGGCTCGGCGACGAGGACGCGGGTGGCGAGGGCGCGGGCGGCTTCGATGTAGGTGATGTCGTTGAGCAGGAGCAGGGCTTGGAGGGGGGTGTTGGTGCGCGGGGTGCGGACGGTGCAGGTCTGTCGATTCGCGACATCAAAGAACAGGGTGGGACCCACGATGCGACGCCAGAAGACGTACAGGCTCCGACGGTAGAGGGAGGCGCCGGAATCGCGTTGGTAACGTTTGTTGCCAAAGGTGGTTTCCTCCCAGACGCCGTCGGGTTGATAGGTGCGGACGGGAGGGCCGCCGACCCGTTCCACCAGCAGCCCGGCCGCGGCGAGGGCGACGTCCCGGATCATCCACGAGGGCAGCCGATGCCGTGGGCCGCGGGCCAGCAGCCGGTTGGCAGGATCCTGGGCCAGCAGGGCAGGGGTGGCGCGGGAGGATTGGCGGTAGGTCGCGCTGGTGACGATCAGGCGTTGGAGGTGTTTCACGTCCCATCCCGACTCGATGAACTCGGCGGCCAGCCAGTCGAGGAGGTCGGGATGCGACGGACGCTCGCTCTGGAGTCCGAAGTCTTCGGTGGTCCGGACGAGGCCGGTTCCGAAGAACATCTGCCATTGGCGATTCACGGTGACCCGGGCGGTGACCGGGTGCTGGGGATCCAGCAGCCAGCGGGTGAGTTCCAGACGGTTGGTTGCGGTGGCGGGACCGTGTGGGGGAGTGAAGAGGTGGTTGGGAACCCCCGGTTCGACCCGGGCAGCGGTCTTGTTGTACTGCCCGCGGACGAGTTGGAAGGTCTCGCGGGCCTGGGCCTGGTCTTCCATCACCATGACGCGGGGGATTGCACGGCGTGCGGCATCCCGACGGTCCAGGTTCTGCCGCAGGGTTTCGAGTCGGGTGTGGTAGGCCGGTGCGTTGGTCTTCCAGTGATCCGCCAACCGGGAAAGCTGGCCCGCGTTCCGGCGGGCGGGTTCCACCTGCAGCGCCTTGCGCACCTCCTCGGGCAATTCGGCGAATCCGGCGGACCGGTCGATGCCTTCGTCCGCGGCTCTGGGAAACTGCGTCTTCTCCGTGGTGGCGAGGGCCTCGGCCGCTCCGGTGATCTGGGCCTGGGCGGATTCGACCGCGGCGGACTGTTCGGGCGTGGGGACTTCCAGGTTCGGACGGGACTGGGGATCGCCCCCGGAGCCGTCGACGGGCGTGCGGTTGAAGAGGGCCAGCAGACGGTAGTAGTCGGCCTGGGAAACCGGGTCGAACTTGTGGTCGTGACAACGGGCGCAATTGAAGGTGGCCCCCAGCCAGACCGTGGCCACGGTCTCGGTCTGGTCCATCAGGTAGTCGATCCGGTTCTCCTCGGGAATGCGTCCGCCTTCGCCATTGATCATGTGGTTCCGGTTGAACCCGGTGGCCAGCCGCTGGGTGGGGGACGCGCCGGGAAGGAGATCCCCGGCGAGCTGCCATTGGCTGAAGGTGTCGAAGGGCAGGTTGCCGTTCAGGGCCGATACCACCCAATCGCGCCAGGGCCACATGGTGCGTTCCCCGTCTCCCTGGTAGCCGTTGGAGTCGGCGTAGCGCGCGGCCTCCAGCCATTCCCAGGACATCCGTTCCCCGTGGCGGGGCGAGGTCAGGAGTCGATCCACCGCCTTTTCGTACGCGACGGGCGATCGGTCGGATTCGAAGGCGACGAGTTCCTGAGGGGTCGGTGGAAGCCCGGTGAGATCGAGGGTCACCCGACGCAACAGGGTCCGCCGGGAGGCTTCGGGCGAAGGGGTCAACTTCTCCGACGTCAGCCGGGCGCGGATGAAGGCGTCGATGGGATTGCGGTCCCAAGCCGCGCCTGCGGGGCGGGGCGGGGTGGGGCGGACGATCGGTTCGTAGGCCCAGTGACGTCCCCAGCCGGCTCCGGCCTGGACCCAGGCGGTGAGGGTTTCAATCTGGGCCTTCGAGAGAGGCTTGTGGTGCGAGGCTGGAGGCATCAGCTCGTCCGGGTCCTGTTGAAGGATCCGTCGGATCAACGCGCTGCGCCCGGGATCGCTGGCGACGATGGCCGGTCCATCGTCCTTTCCCCCTGCGCGTGCTCCTTCCTCCGTATCGAGGCGGAGGCCGCCCTTGCGTCCGGTTGCATCCGGTCCGTGGCAGGCGAAGCAGTGGTCGGAAAGAATGGGGAGGACGTCGCGGGAGAAGCGGGGGAGTTCGGAGGCGGCGCGGGCCGTCGGCACCGCTACTGCCGCCGCGAGGAGGATCGCGACCGACACCGGGAGCCGAAGCCACTGGCAGGCGACAGGAAGCATGACGATGGGATCCATCATGGGCTGGACGGAGGGCAGGGGTGAAGTTCTCAGTTTGAAGTTTCGGGCCTGCGGCCCGGCCCCGTCGTTGACCGGGCCGGGTGGGCTTTTCTATGGTTTGGCTTCACCGCGAAATTGCGACGTCACGTAACTCCTGATCCCTTGTTTTGCCTATGAGCCGGAAGATTCGATACGGAATGGTGGGTGGTGGCCGTGGCGCCTTCATTGGTGCCGTCCACCGCATCGCAGCCGCCATGGACCAGCAGATCGACCTGGTCTGCGGCGCGTTTTCGTCGGACCCCGAACGTTCAAGGGCGAGCGGGGCAGACCTCTTTCTGCCGGCGGACCGTTGTTACGGAAGCTATCAGGAAATGATCGAGTCGGAGGCGAAGCTCCCGGCCGATCAGCGGATGGACTTCATCGCGATCGTCACGCCGAATCACGTTCACTTTCCGCCGGCGAAACTGGCGTTGGAACGGGGATTCCACGTCCTGAGCGACAAGCCGGCCACGTTCAACCTGGCCGAGGCCCAGGAACTGGCGGCGTTGGTGGAAAAGACCGGCTTGCTGTACGGCCTGACCCACAACTACACCGGGTACCCGATGGTGAAGGAGGCCCGTCACCTGGTCGCCACCGGCAAGCTGGGCAAGATCCGCAAGGTGGTGGTCGAGTACCCGCAGGGCTGGCTGGCGACCCGGCTGGAGGCTTCCGGGCAGAAACAGGCGGGATGGCGGACCGATCCCACCAAGTCCGGGGCGGCCGGGTGCATTGGGGACATCGGGACGCATGCCGAGAATCTCGCCGAGTACATCACCGGTCTGAAGATCGAGGAGTTGGCAGCGGACCTGACGGCCTTCGTCGAGGGTCGGGCCCTGGATGATGACGGCAACCTGCTGCTGCGTTTCGAAGGCGGAGCGAAGGGCGTGCTGCACAGCTCCCAGATCAGCGTCGGCGAAGAGAACAACCTGAACATCCGCGTTTACGGAGAGTTGGGTGGCATCGAATGGCATCAGCCCGAGCCGAACACCCTGCTGGTGAAGTGGGCCGATCAGCCGATGCAGGTCTATCGCACGGCGAACGGCTACCTCAGCGCCGCTGCCAAGGCGGCCGGACGCACGCCGCCCGCCCATCCGGAGGGCTACCTCGAAGCGTTCGCGAACGTGTACAGGAACTTCGCCAACCACCTCCGCGCCCGGCTCGAGAACCGGACTCCGGCGGCGGACGATCCGGCCCTGGATTACCCGCGGATCGAGGATGGGGTTCGTGGGATGGCCTTCATCGAGGCGGTCGTGAAGTCGTCCAAGGCCAACGCCGCCTGGACCCGGGTGGGGCACTGAGGCCGGAAAGCGGCGTTCTATCCGCAGAT
>CAMCFL010000425.1 GCA_945873715.1 Akkermansia muciniphila | reverse complement strand
GTCGTTCGACCGCCGGCTACCCTCCGGGGCGCCTCCGGCGTCCGAACGCCGAACCGGCTTTGGACCGGGGATGGCCGCGGAGAGGCGGAGCGGGGAAGGACTCAGAGCGCCTTGAGGATTCGATCCAGGTTCACGTGACGGGCGACGATGTCCTGGATGAGTCCGATCTTCTGGATGTCGTCCGGCCGGGTCTTGACGGTCAGGTCGTGCACCGTCGAGGCCACGGTGTAGCTGTCGGCGGGAGCGAAGAGCACCGGGCAGTTGAAGCGCTCCACCAGCTTGCGGGCGGCGGCGGTGGGACGGATGTCGTCGGACAGGATGATGCCGGCGAGACGGCCTTCGTCCCGGATGGAGGTTTCGGCGGCGGCGGCCAGGGTGTCTTCCCGGTCGGCGGAACAGATGAGGAGGGTGTCGGGTTGCAGGAGTTTTCCGACGTTGGCCGGGCTCATGGACCCGATGACCACGCGCTGGACGATGTTGTGGATGCGGGACGCCCCGGCGAGGACCTCGGCCTTCAACTCTTCCCGGATGAGATCGAGGGTGGGCTTGGAGAGGATCGGTTGATGGGGGATCACGCCCAGCAGTTCGAGGCCCTTGCGCTTCAGGCCGCGTCGGGCGAAGTCGGTGATGTACTCGAGCTTTTCCGGTAGGACCTTGTTGAGGATGACGCCGATGACCTCGACGCCCTCGGCTTCGAACAGGGCCCGGTTCATGGCCACTTCGTCGATGGGAAGGCCAATGCCACCGCGGGAGACGATGACCACCTTCGAACCGAGGAGGCGTGCGACGGTCGCGTTGGAAAGGTCGAACACCGAACCCACGCCGGCATGGCCGGTGCCTTCGATCAGCACGAACTGCTTCTCCCAGGCGACGCGATCGAAGGCCTTGTGAATCCGTTTGGTGAGCGAATCGAGATTGGCGTTCTGCAGGTAGCGTCGGGTGAAGTCCGGTTCGACCGCGATGGGCGACATGTCCACCAGCGGGCAGTTGAGCCGGAAGACGTGGTTCATGAGGACGGAATCCTCATCGATCTTCTGGTCGTCGATTTCGACGAAGCGCTGGCCGACCGGCTTGATGTAGCCGACGCGGCCGTAGCGGCGTTCGAGTGCGGCCAACAACCCCAGGGAGGTGGTGGTCTTGCCGTCGTTCTGTCGGGTGGCCGCGACGAAGACGCGCGGGGTGATGTCGTTGAGAAGCATGGCGGTGAAAGGGATCAGTCTTCGCCCGGCAGATGTTCACCGGCGCCGGGGTAAAGTTTCGGATACTCGATGCTCTGGAGTCCGACGATCGCGGCCACGCCGAGGATGTCGTGGGCGTTGGATCCTCGGGAGACGTCGGCCGCGGGACGATCGAGGCCGAGGAGGATCTGGCCGTAGGCGTTGGCCCGGGCGATGTGCTGGATGAGCTTGGAGGCGATGTTGCCCGAGTTGAGATCGGGGAAGATCAGGACGTTGGCCCGGCCGGCCACCTTGGAGTCGGGGAGTTTGCGTGCGGCGATTTCCGGGATCAACGCGGCGTCGACCTGGAGTTCACCGTCGAATTCGGCCTCGAAGTATTCCGCGGCCGCCTTCTGCTGGGCGAGGGCGGTGGCCGCCTTGACCTTCAGCACCGAGGACTGGGTGGAGGAGCCATGCGTGGAATAGGAGAGGAACGCGACGCGTGGCTTCGATCCCAGCATCTGTCGGGCAAGACGCGCCGTGGACATGCCGATGTCGGCCAGTTGTTCAACGGTTGGATCCGGGATGACGCCGCAATCGCTGAGGAAAAGGGTGCCCCGATCGCCGAAGCGCGAGTCTTCGACCTCCATGACCATGCAGGAGGAGGCGGTGGTGGTGCGCGGGGCGACCTTGATGATCTGGAAGAGCGGACGCAGGACCGAGCCGGAGATCTCGTTGGTGCCGGACACCAATCCGTCGGCCTGGCGCATGCCGACCATCATGGCACCGAAATAGTTCGGCTTGATCATCGCTTCCCGGGCTTCCTGCTCCTGGATGCCCTTGGAACGGCGGATCATCTCGAAGCGTTTGACGAAGGAGTCCAGGTCGGGGCTCTCGGAGGGGTTGATGATCCGGATGCCTTCGAGGGAAACGTTGAGGCTGGAGGCCGCTTCCTTCACGGCTGCGCGGTCGCCCAGCAGGATGGGCACGCCCAGGCGAAGGGAATGAAACTGACGGGCGGCCTGCAGGACGCGTGACTCCGTTCCCTCCGGGAAAACAATGCGCTTCGGATGCCGCTGAAGCTTCTCGATGACACTGCCGATGAATCGCATGGGGACAAAATAGGGTTTCCCCTCGCCGGTTGCCAGCGGGCAGTCGCCTCCGCCGAGGGGGGCGGGGAAAAGATTTCAGATTCAAGTTTCAAGAGGTCGCGGGCCTGTTGCGGCGGATTGAAGCCAAAGACCGGAGAGTTATCCGCAGATGGCGTAGATGGCACAGGTCAGGAGGCTTTTCAGGTCGAATCGTCGTCACTCGCACCGAGAGACGTCCCGGTTGGAACCCCGCTTCTCCGCGGCCATTCCGAGGCCTCAGCGGGCGCTGCGTCGTCGCCGCCTGAGGGCAGGCGGCCTACCACCTCAACCCGCCCACCGACGCGCCGCGGGCGGTGGGTTGCCCTTTTCCGGGTTCGCATCAGGATGGGCGGGTGCCGGAATTGCCCGAAGTGGAGGTCCTGCGGCGGTATCTGGAGCCGCGGTTGCAGGGACGTCGGATCGTGGAGGTGGAGGTGCGTCGTCCGCGGGTGGTGCGACCCACCGGAGAAGCCGCGCTTCGGGAAGCGTTGGTGGGAGCGTGCCTCCGGCGCGTGGATCGACGGGGGAAGCATCTCCTGTTTGTCCTGCGAACTTCGAGCGGTTGCGAACGGACGGCGGTGGGCCATCTGGGCATGACGGGACGCATGTACGTCGACCCGGGGAAGGGTGCGCTTCCGCGCCATACGGCCGTGCTGCTCCATCTCGATCAGGGACGATTCCTCTTCGAGGATCCCCGGCAGTTCGGGC
The DNA here is from genome assembly GCA_945873715.1 of Akkermansia muciniphila. Lineage (GTDB taxonomy): Bacteria > Verrucomicrobiota > Verrucomicrobiia > Limisphaerales > UBA9464 > UBA6176. The sequence continues at coordinate 907 of CAMCFL010000425.1, read as the reverse complement.
GGTTTCATCTGGAGCCCGGGGTTCTGGAGGGAATGGGACCGGAGCCCTGGTCGCAGGACTGGACACCGGATCACCTGCGGTCCCGGCTGTCGGGAACGCGCCAGGCGGTCAAGACGCGCCTGCTGGATCAATCGGTAGTGGCCGGAGTGGGCAACATTTACGCCAGTGAAGCGCTTCATCACGCGGGCATCGATCCGGCCCGCCCGGGCTCGCAGTTGGATCCGGCCGAGACGGCGCGGTTGTGGCACTCGATCCGGACGGTGCTGGAGCGGGCGATTGAGGATGGTCTGGGAGCGAACCTGGATTTTGCCGGCGGTGGGGACGGGCTTTTCTACTTCGGTTCCGCGGCGGGGAGGGAAGCCGGAGCCGAACGCCTGCAGGTCTATGACCGGGCGGGGAAAGCGTGCCTGCGATGCGGAGGGACGATCGAGCGGACGGTCCAGGCCGCGCGGAGCACGTTTTCCTGCCCGGGTTGCCAGGGATGAGGAAACGGCGCTCCGGGCAAGGGGAGTGTTTTATCCGCAGATGGCGCAGATGGCGCAGATGGCGCAGATGAGGGACTTGCTTCTCGCCAAGGCAGCCGTACCTGCCAGGGGAACACACCGCCAAGCCTCCGACGCCACCCGGTCCCTCTCCATCTGGCGCATCTGTGACATCTGGGGATGGAATTCGGGGTCTCCGGGAGAAGGCAGTCCCCGCCCGACAGGGGAGGAAGTCTTGGCGGGAAAGGCCTGCCTGATCTGGGACTTCCGCGTCCGCCACCGCGTCGCTCCGGTCTGGAGGATGAAGAAATTCGTAAAATGCCCTTGAGCCCACGGGGGACGATTTGCATTCATTTCCGCCCGCCCGTTACCGGGCGCATCCGTGGTAGGATGCCGGAGTGGTCAATCGGAGCAGACTGTAAATC
>CAMCFL010000424.1 GCA_945873715.1 Akkermansia muciniphila | reverse complement strand
TGCCGACCTTGACGCGGTTCGGAAGCGGCGTGAAAAGCTACAGAAAGAGGTCAAGCGGGGGGACAAGGAGGCGGCTGCTGAGGATGCGGCTCTCGCCAAGCTCGAGCCCCAGTTGGACCAGGGTCACCCTGCCATCACGGTGGAATTGTCCCGGGAGGAGAAGGGATTCGTCCAACCGCTGTTCCTGCTGACTTCCAAGCCGACGATCTTCGCCTGCAACGTCAAGGAAGGGGATCTCGCCACGGCAGAAACCAACCCCTTCGTGATGAAGGTCCGGGAATACGCCGCCACGCACTTTGCCTGCGGAGCGGCCGTGATCAGCGCGCAGATTGAGTCCGACCTCGTCGATCTGACCCCGGACGAGGCCCAGCAATTCCTCGCTGAACTGGGAGTGAAGGAATCCGGTGTCGGGGGACTGATCCGGGCAACCTATGCGCTGCTGGGACTGCGGACCTACTTCACCGCCGGCGAGAAGGAAGTGCGTGCCTGGACGATTCACACCGGGGATACGGCCCCCCAGGCGGCGGGTGTGATCCATTCCGACTTCGAGCGTGGCTTCATCAAGGCCGAAACGGTGGCTTATGCCGACCTGGTTGCCTGCGGATCGATCGCTGCGGCCCGGGACAAGGGGTTGTATCGGATGGAAGGCAAGGAATACATCGTCAAGGACGGCGATGTGATGCTGTTCAAGTTCAACGTCTGATTCCGGCCGAAAACCCGGTGGCGGTCCAGGGCAGATCTCATTAGAATTGCGGCATGAATCGTTCGTTCTGGATCACCACCTTCGTGATCTCGGCATCGGTGTCGGCGCTTCAAGGGGCCAACTGGCCTTCCTGGCGCGGGCCCGCGGGAAATCAGGTTTCGCCGGAGACCCGCTTCCCCACCGAGTGGTCGTGGTCAGCTTCCGGACCTGCCAGAAACGTCCGCTGGCGGGTGGAACTGCCGGAAGCGGGAAATTCGTCCCCCATCGTCTGGGGCGATCGGGTTTTCCTGACGCAGGCGCTCAAGGACGGGGAGCAGCGCACACTGCTTTGTTTTGATGGCGCCAGTGGGAAGCAGCTGTGGCAGCAGGAAGTGAGCTTCGCTGCCGGCGATCCGCGTCATGACACCAACCCCCATTGCTCCGCCTCCCCCGTGACCGACGGGGATCTGGTGGTGGCCAGTTTCGCGTCTGCCGGCATTGCCGCGTACGATTTTTCCGGCAAGCGCCGTTGGTTGACGGATCTGGGACCTCAGAAGCATGGGTGGGGGCAAGGTTCGTCCCCGGTCCTGCATGGGGACCTGGTCCTCGTCTATCACGGACCCGGTGCGGGTTCCGCCCTGCATGCGCTCGACAAGAAGACCGGGGTCGTGAAGTGGAAGACCTCGATCCCGGAAGAGCAACCGGCGGAGCGCTTTGATGGGTTCTCCGGCAAGTCCGATGGAATGATGGGCTCGTTCAGCACCCCGTTGGTGGTGGAGGCCGGCCGCCGCACGGAGATCGTCCTTCCGGTCGCCAACCGGCTGCAGGCCTTTGCTGCCACGGACGGGCGGCGCGTGTGGTGGGCGGATGGGATGAACCCGCTGGTCTATACCTCTGCCAGCGTGGGCGAGGGCCGGATCGTGGCGATGGGAGGTTTTTTTGGCAGTTCGATCTTCATCGCTCCGGGCGGTGAGGGGGATGTGACGGCCCGACGCAGCGCTTACGAACGGCGCGCCAAGAAGCATCGGATCGGTTCGCCCATCATCCGTGACGGGCATGTTTACCTGAGTTCGACGGATGGTTTTGCCCAGTGTGTCCGGCTCGATACCGGGGCGATGGTCTGGGAGGAGCGCCTGCCGACGACCGGAGGCGATGGCGCGACGTGGGCGTCGATGGTGATGGCTGGCGATCGGTTGTACGTGGTGAACCGTTCCGGCGACACCCACGTCCTGCGAGCCTCCCCGAAGTTCGAACGCCTGGGCTCCAATCCGGTGGGGGAACTCTCCAATTCCACCCTCGCGCTCTCGGATGGTCAGATCTTCCTGCGCACCCACAAGGCGCTGTACTGCATTGCCGAGGCGGCTCCTACGCGTTGAAGCGTGAGGAAACCTTGCTGCTGCTTCGAATTCTTCCTTACGACCGATGTCACTCCTCGCCGTCACTGCCGGCAGCGGCATTCCGCTGGGCTATTGGGCCGCATTCTCCGCGTTTGTGGTCGTTGCCCTGGGGATTGATCTGGGGTTGTTCCATCGCGAGAGCCGCGAGGTGCGCTTCCGGGAAGCCGTCATCTGGACGGCGGTCTGGGTCTGTGCGGCGATGGGCTTCGCCTTCTGGGTCGGCCCTCAGTTCGTTCCAGCCTGGACTCGCGAATGGACGACCCTGTTTGTCACCGGGTACCTCGTGGAACTGTCGCTCTCGATGGACAACGTGTTCGTGATCGCGTTGATCTTCTCCTACTTCCACGTCCCGCGGGCCTGGCAGCACCGGGTGTTGTTCTGGGGCATCCTGGGGGCTCTGGCGATGCGCGGCATCATGATCTGGGCTGGCAGCGAGTTGGTGGAGCGATTCCATTGGATCCTCTATGCCATGGGTGCCTTCCTCGTGTTCACGGGGGCCAAGATGGCCTTCGCTGGGAATGACGATGGAGAGGGCGGGCTCGAGAATCGCACGGTCGTCCGTCTGTCGCGGAAGTTGCTGCCCTTCACCAATACGTTCGATGGCGAGAAATTCGTGACCCATGTCGGGAGCAGACTCCGTTTCACCCCGTTGTTCCTCGTGCTGATCGTGGTTGAAACCACCGATGTCGTCTTCGCCCTCGACTCCATTCCGGCGATCTTCGGAATCACCAACGAATCCTTCCTGATCTTCACCTCCAACGTGTTTGCCATCCTCGGCCTGCGTTCCCTGTACTTCGTGCTGGCGAGTGCCATGGGCTACTTCCGCTACCTGAAGTATGGACTGGCACTGGTGCTGGTCGTGATCGGCGTGAAGATGCTCGCGGAACACTGGCTGGAAGCCTGGCTGGGCAGTCGCCTCACCAACATTTCATTGGCCTCGGTCATCGGAATCATCCTCGTCTCGATGGCGGCCTCCATGCTCGCCGCCTGGCGCGAGGGAGTCGGGACGCCCCCTTCATGAATCCGGTGGGCATGGAATCCTGCTCCCAGGAGGAAGTGCCTCTCTCGACCCTGCTGGAGCAACTCGTGGACGGTGCGGATGGACTCCTCAGCCTCCAGGGGTTGGTGGATCGCACGGGCGACCGGGGGGGCTACCTGCTGCTGATCTTCCTCTGCCTCCCTTTCACCACCCCGGTGCCGCTTCCCGGAGTCAGCACGGTCATCGGAGTGGTCATCGCCTGGATTGCCCTCACCGGCTTGGGTCGTTCCAACCTCCGCCTGCCTGCGTGGCTGGGACGGCGGACCGTCTCCGCCCAGAGACAGAGGCAGGTGCTCAGTGCCAGTCGTCCCTTCGTCCGATGGATCGAGAAGGTCGTGCGACCCCGGCGGGGAGGGTGGTTGATCGGGAGATTCAGCCGGCGGGCTCACGGCCTGCTCCTGACGATCCTGGCATCGTTGCTCCTGCTGCCCATTCCCGTCCCGTTCACCAACTCCCTCCCCGCCTACGCGATCATCCTCCTTTCCGCCTGCCTCATGGAACGGGACGGGCGCCTGATCTTTCCGGCCTACCTTCTCTCCTTGATCGCCGCACTCTACGTGGGAGTGGCCCTTATCGGCGGAGCCGCCCTCATCCAGGCTGCCTGGGATTGGATTTCCAACGGCACCACCCCTCTCCCATGAAGTACCGCTGGGAAATTCCACCTCCGCGTCCCCTCGAAGTGCGCCTCCTCCGAGAGGCGCTTCGGGTCAGCGAACTGACCGCAGCCTGCCTCGTGGACCGGGGTCTTGGGGATCCGGTCGATGCGCGGCGTTTCCTCGACCCA
>CAMCFL010000423.1 GCA_945873715.1 Akkermansia muciniphila | reverse complement strand
CAGCAAGCTGACCCAGGGATGTTGACCAATGACCGAGTTCATTGAAGCGATTCGACGGATTCCCGAGACCGACGTCGCACCCGACGCCGATGGATCCCCGGGAAGTATCAGTTTGGAAGGCACGACGCAACGCGCCACGGGAGGCAACTTGCGAGGGGGAGTTGCCAGATGCCAGACGCCAGATGCCGGCGCGGTCTGGGAGCTGGGAGCTGGGAACTCAGAACTGGGAACCCTTGCCGGTTCGGGGTGTCCTAGGCAGGGTTCGGGCGCTGTATGAGCAATCTGGACGCAGTCTATTCGAAGCTGACAATCAAAACGGGTGCCAAGCTCGCCCTCGTGGTGCTGGACGGTCTCGGCGACATCGCCACCGCCGCACAGGGGAACCTGACCCCTCTGGAAGCCGCCCAAACCCCGAACCTTGACGCTTTGGTCCGTACCGGTTGCGCGCAGGGCCGGATGACCCCGGTCGCCCCGGGGATCACGCCGGGCTCCGGTCCGGGACACCTGGCGCTCTTCGGGTATGACCCGATCGAATTCGAGGTGGGACGTGGCGTGATCGAGACCCTCGGCCTGGGCATCGAACTCAAGGCGGGGGACGTCGCGGCCCGCGCCAACTTCTGCACGCTGGACGTCAAGGGGTTGGTCACCGATCGCCGGGCCGGCCGCATCGCGACGGAAGTCTGCGAGCGCCTGTGCAAGGTCCTTTCGGCCAAGATCAAGAAGATCGGCACCACCCAGATCATGATCGTCCCGGGCAAGGAACACCGGTTCGTCGTGATCTTCCGCGGTGCCGGGCTGGAGGGTCCGCTGACCGACACCGACCCGAACCGCGAGGGTCTGCCGATCGCCACGGCCAGCCCCGTGGACCCGGCAAATGCCGGGCAGAAGAAGGTGGCAAAGCTGGTGACCGACTTCTACAAGGCGGCGCTCCCGCTGCTGAAGAATGAGAAGTCCGCCAACGGATTCCTGATGCGCGGCATCGCGCATCAACCGGACATCCCCACGTTCGAACAGCGTTACCAACTGAAGCCGGCGGCGCTGGCGGTGTACCCGATGTACAAGGGCCTCGCCCAGTTGGTCGGGATGGTGAAGATCGAGGGCCCGGGCACCATCGCCGAGCAGTTCGAGCGCTACGTCCGCGAGTACGACCACTACGACTTCTTCTTCATCCACTTCAAGTACACCGACAAGGCCGGTGAGGACGGCGACTTCGCCGCCAAGGTCCGGGCGATCGAGGAGTTCGATGTCGCCCTGCCCATCCTGCTTTCGCGCAAGCCGGACGTGCTCGCCATCACCGGCGACCATTCCACGCCGTGTGCTGCGAAGGGGCATTCGTGGCATCCGCAGCCCGTGCTGCTGCACTCCGAACTGAGCGGCAACGACAAGCTGGATCGGTTCACCGAGACCGGTGCCAACCTCGGATCCCTTGGAGTGTTCGAGGCCAAGTACCTGATCCGCCTCATGCAGGCCAACGCCCGGATGTTCGACAAGTTCGGGGCCTGATCCGCCGCCCTGCATGGCCACCTTCGCCACAGAGCTCGAACTTCTCATCCGCGCCCGTTACCCGGTGATTGCCGTGGTGACGGGCGAGGAGGTCCGTGCACTGGAACTGATCAGCCAGATCGCCGACCATCGGCAGAAGCGCCTCTACGAGTGGAGTTGCTCCACCGGACTCGTGCCCGGAGGCACGTCCATCCAGGCACGGAAACCGCTCAATCCCGCCACCCGCGATCCGTTGGTCGCCCTGGATGCCGTCCTCGAGCTGGTTGAACCCACCTTGTTCGTCTTCAAGGATCTCCACCCGTTCCTCACGCGGTCTCATCCGACGGTGATCCGGCGTTTGCGGGAGATCGCGCTCCATCTCAAGAACGGCCCGAAATCCATCATCCTGCTCGGGCCTCAGTTGGACCTGCCGCCCGAACTCGAGAAGGAAGTCGCCGTCCTGCACCTGCCGGTGCCCACGACCGAAGACCTGGCCCATCTGCTGGACCAGATCATCGAGACGGTGGGCGCGCGTCGGGATGTGTCCGTCGATCTGGACGCCACCGGCCGGGCCCGACTGCTCCAGGCCGCCCTTGGACTCACGCTGAACGAAGCCGAAAACGTCTTTGCCAAGATCATCGTGCAGGACGGTCGCCTCGATGACTCCGACGTGAACGCGGTTTTCGCCGAGAAGCGACAGATCGTCCGGCGTTCCGGGTTGCTGGACTATTATCACCATCAGGAGCACTTCGGTCGGGTGGGCGGCCTGGACCTGCTCAAGGAATGGTTGGGCAAACGCGCCGCCGCCTTCAGCCCGGAGGCCCGGGCCTTCGGCCTCCCGGTGCCACGGGGGGTCCTCCTGCTCGGCGTGCAGGGCTGCGGCAAGAGCCTGTGCGCCAAAGCGGTTTCCGCCCACTGGCAACTGCCGCTCCTGCGCCTCGACATGGGCCGGATGTTCGGCTCGCTGGTCGGGTCTTCCGAAGAGAACATCCGCAGGGCCATCGCCGTCGCCGAATCCATCGCGCCTGCGGTCCTGTGGGTGGATGAAATCGACAAGGCGTTCGCGGGATCGCAAGGCGGGGGCGCTTCCGTGGATGGGGGGACCGGTGCCCGCGTTCTCGGAACCTTCCTCACCTGGCTGGCGGAAAAGAGCGCACCGGTCTTCGTGGTCGCCACGGCCAACGACATCTCCCATCTGCCGCCGGAACTCCTCCGCAAGGGACGGCTTGACGAGATCTTCTTCGTCGATCTGCCCTCGTTCATCGAGCGGGCAGAAATCCTTCGGGTTCACCTCGTCCGTCGTTCGCGCAACCCGGAGCAGTTCGATGTCCATGCCCTCGCCCTGGAATCGGAGGGATTCTCCGGTGCCGAACTGGAGGAAGCCATCAACAGCGCCCTCTTCGATGCCTTTCACGGCGGCACGGAGATCACGACCGACCACGTCCTGGCTGCGCTGCGCGAAACCGTCCCGCTGGCCCGCACCATGGACGAACACGTGCGCCGACTGCGCCATTGGGCTGAGGGACGGGCGCGTCGGGCCAGCCTTCCGGATGCCCCCCCACCCGAGGTGGGGGAGGTTCACGAACCGATCGCCGCGGACTGAGCGGTCTGCCCGCGATCAGCCCCGGCCCTTCGGAGCCACCAGCGCGTATTCCATGCTGTCCACCAGTGCCTGAAGGGATGCGGTGATGATGTTGCCGCTCACGCCCACGGTTCCCCATTCGCGTTGGCCGTCACTGGAGGTGATAAGCACGCGGGTGCGGGCCGCGGTCCCCGCCACGCCGTCAAGGATGCGCACCTTGTAGTCGGTCAACTTGACCTTGGCGATGCGCGGGAAGGAACGGGCCAGCGCCATCCGCAGCGCCCCATCGAGGGCGTTCACCGGGCCGTCCCCATCCGCCACGGTATGATGCACGACCTCGCCCACCCGCACCTTCACGGTCGCTTCACAGGCCGAAGCGGTCGTGTCGCCGCGCATGGAGACATGATAGGCGTCGACGGTGAACAGCAGTTCCGGACGCCCTTCCAGCAAGCCGCGGATCAGGAGCGCGAGGGAAGCCTCGGCGGCCTCGAACTCAAAACCCTCGTGCTCCAGTTCCTTGACCCGTTGCAAAATCGCCTTCACCTCAGGCTTGGCTTCATCCAGTTCGAACCCAAGGGACCGGGCCTTCATCAGGATGTTGCTCCGACCCGAAAGGTCGCTGACCAGGATGTTCCGGCTGTTGCCGACCAGTGCCGGATCAATGTGTTCGTAACTGGACGCCAGCTTCTGGACGGCATTGACGTGCGTGCCTCCCTTGTGTGCAAAAGCGGCCGAACCGACCCAAGGCTGGCGGGGGCTGGGGCGGAGATTGGCGATCTCGTCCACGAACTGGGAGATGTCCTTCAGCTTTCGCAGCGCCGCGGGTGTCATCAGCCGTCGTCCGAGCTTGAGCTGGAGGCA
>CAMCFL010000422.1 GCA_945873715.1 Akkermansia muciniphila | reverse complement strand
TCTCGAAGGCAAAGGTCAGCGCGTTGGCGAGTGAAGGGATGAAATGGGAGTGCATGGGGTGGGATCTCCAGTTGGAAGAATCGGGGCGCGGCCTACTTCATCGCCGGCTCGTTCGTCACCAGCAGGTTTGGGCCGAAGTCAGCCCGCTCACCGAAGGAGTGGACCCGTCCGCCAACCACCTTCACGGCGTACTGCTTCATGTCGCCGACGCCTTTGTTGAGGAAGTTGTAGGAGAGGTATTCCACGTCGCCCTGGGCGGCGACGCCGTGGGGACGTCCCAACGCGGAGACCACCTCGTCGCGCGTCATGCCCGGGCTGATCCGGTTCAATCGTCCCGAAGACGAGGCGCAACCCACCAGCACCACTCCGACCGTGACCGCTGCCAGGATTGCCAGCCCTTTGCTGAGCTTTTCGTTGCGGCCGACCCGATTTGCCGTTCGTTTCATCGCCCCATCTTGGGGAGGGGCGGATGACAACCTCTGGACGCATTCGCAACAATTCAGTCACGAAACAGGAGATGCCGCGTCAGGAAGATGACGGTTTGGAGGCGATAGGTGCGTTTGAAGAGGGTGAGTTTCAAGCCGCGGCGGAGGGGGCATCGTGAGCCCATGGTCACGAAGGAAGGCCCGCTGCCCTCAGCGGGCGCTCTCATATCGCCGCCTGAGGGCAGGCGGCCCAGGTCCATGACCCGCCCAGGATGCACCCCGCGGCGAAGTCCGCCAAAGTCCGCGATTGCGACCCTTGGGGGGTGTCCGGCAGGCTCCGGGGAGAGGTGGAAGGCAGGGCATGGGAGGTAGATTCTTCACACGATTTCCCGGATTCAGATTCCGCGCGTCCATGCTGGTCATTCTGACCCTGCTGGGCCTGTTCACGGAGTCGGCGCTGGCCGAGGCCGTGGTCGCGAACCAGCAACGGCGCGACTGGTGGATCAAGGCTCCGGGCGGGAACTATGGATTGGTCGAGGTCAGCCAGTTCAATCACGCCGCCCAGCCGGCGGAACGGAAGGGCCGAACCTCCATCCTGATCGGTCCGTGGCGCTGGACCTTCGAGGCGACGGCACCGCAGGTGCTCACGGCGATCACCCTTCCCAGCCTGGTGGCCCTGTTCACCTGCGGCTGGATCCGGACGCGGAGACGCTAGGGTTTGGCGCTGCCGGCGGCCCGCCGGTGCCGGGTGCGCATGGAAGCGGCGGCGGCGGGTTGGGCCTGGACCGGCAAGCTGCCGATCCCCCGGCATGGGAGGGGACTGCCTTCGCACGATCGTCACGAGTTCCGGGAAGAACGCGCTTGTCGCCCGACGTCTTGGGGGCATCGTCTGGCACGTGCTCGAACGCGCGCTTGAGTCCGGCGGTTCTGCCGGCGTCCCCGGTGCCTCACGGCCCTCCCGTCGTCCCCGTCCGTCTTCTTCCCCGCCGCATGCGGCTCCCGCCAAGATCAAGAATTACGTCCTCGATACCAATGTCCTCCTGCACGATCCCAATGCCCTGCTGAACTTCCAGGACAACCAGGTTCTGGTTCCGATCGAGGTCATCGAGGAGATCGACAAGTTCAAGCGCGAGACCAGCGAACGCGGTCAGAATGCCCGGACGGTCTCGCGGCGTCTGGATGCGCTGCGCGCCCAGGGTTCCTTGTCGAAGGGCGTTCCTCTGGCCAGTGGCGGGATGCTCCGGATCATCTTTGAAGCGCCCGCGCGACGGGCGGGTTCACCCCCGCCGGTAGGGGTGGGATCGGTGGATTCCCGGATCCTGGCCCACGCGTTGGACGTGCAGGCCCATGATCGGTCCCGCCCGACGATCCTGATCACCAAGGATATCAATCTCCGGCTCAAGGCGGACGTGTACGGATTGCCGGCAGAGGATTACGAGACTGACCAGGTCAACCTGAGCGACCTGTACACGGGCTTCTTTGAGGTCTCGGCCAGCGCGAGTCAGGTCTCCGGGTTGAAGCTCCATGGTGAGATGGCGTTGCCCAGCGGTCCCACGCGATTCCCCAACCAATACTGCACGGTGTTCGAGGAAGGGGCGGGAAAGCGTTCCGTGCTCGGTCGGGTGGATCCCATGGGCACCCGGATCATTCCCCTGAACGACGTGCAGAATGTCTGGGGCATCAAGCCCCGGAACCGCGAGCAGCACTTCGCCCTCGATGCCCTGCTGGATGAGAAGATCAAGCTGGTCACGCTCATGGGCAAGGCTGGCACCGGCAAGACGCTCATTGCGCTCGCCGCCGGCCTCAAGAAGACCGTCTCGGATCGCGAGTTCCGCCGTCTGGTCGTCGCCCGCCCCACCATTTCGATGGGCAAGGAACTGGGGTTCCTGCCGGGGTCACTCGAAGAGAAGCTGTCGCCATGGATGCAGCCCATCCATGACGCCCTTGAGATGCTGGGGGACCTGAACATGGGCCGCGAGCACGGGCGCACGACGGATCTCCTCCGCTCCGGCACCATTGTCGTCGAGGCCCTGAGCTACATCCGCGGACGCTCGATCGCCCACCAGTACATGATCGTGGACGAGTCGCAGAACCTCACGCCACTCGAGGTGAAGACGATCATCACGCGGGTCGGGCAGGGGACCAAGATCATCCTCACCGGTGATCCCTACCAGATCGACAATCCCTATGTGGACGCCGGGTCCAACGGCTTCACCTATGTGGTGAACCGGTTTCGTGGCCAGGCCATTTCCGCCCACGTGGAGCTGTCGCGGGGCGAACGCAGCGAACTGGCGGAGACCGCTGCCAACATCCTTTGAGCCGGGGGTATCCGGCTTCCCACGGCGGCATGCCTGTGCTCACCATGACCGGCATGCTTCGCGCCTTCCTTCTGCTGGGCTTCGGCCTGATCTTCGGTGGCTGCGCCACCGGGCTCGGTCCGAAGCTGATCCGGAGCGAGAATCTCGACTACAACCAGCAGGTGGTCCGGTCGCTCGACGAGCAACTGCTCCTCAACCTCGTCCGCACCCGCTACGTCGATACCCCCCTCTTCCTCGAGATGGGGAACATCGTCGTCCAGTACTCGCTGGAAGGCCGAGCGAGCCTCGGGGCGGATCCGATCATTGGCGGTCCCCGTTCCACCGAACGCCTGCCGCTCGGGGCCGGCTTCACCTACGCCGAGCGCCCGACCATCACCTACTCGCCGCTCCAGGGGGAACAGTTCGCCCGACGCCTCCTCTCTCCCATCCCGGCCGAGACCATCGTGCTGCTGTCCCAGTCCGGTTGGCCGATCGATCTGCTCCTGATGGTCTGCGTCCAGCGGATCAACAGTGTCGAGAACGCGGTCGAGTCCGCCGGGTTGGCCCCCTCGGATCATCCGCGGTTCGAGGTATTCGAGGACGTGGCCCGACGCCTCCGCACCTTCCAGAGGCTGGGGGAGCTGAGCCTCAGCCTGGAACTGGCCACCAATGGTACCTCCCACATGATCCGGTTGTTCCCCCGGATGATCACCAACAACGCGGTCATTCCCGATGCGTTCTTCATCCGTGATGCGTTGAAGATGGACATGAATCGAAAGGACTTCCGACTCCGCAACGGCGGGCATGCCCAGGGTCCGGATGAAATCGCCATCGATGCACGGTCCCTGGCCGCCGTGATGGGATTCCTAGCCAAGGGCATCGAAGTGCCTCCCGACCACGTCCAGGCCGGCATCGTGCCGATGCTGCGCGGTCCGGGAGGCGAAGCGGTGCCCTTCCTGGAGCCGGCACTCCGCTATTTCCATATCCGGAAGTCCTCCTCCCGACCGGCCCGGGCTGCGGTGAAGATTTTCCATCGGGATCACTGGTTCTACCTGGCGGAAGACGACGTCCAGTCGCGCGTGGCCTTCGCACTCCTGCACACGCTGTTCTCCTTGCAGACGGCGTCGGGTAACGGACGCCAACCGTTGCTGACGATCCCGACGGGGCCGTAGCGGGAACAATGGCTGCATCTTGAGTTTGTTGT
>CAMCFL010000421.1 GCA_945873715.1 Akkermansia muciniphila | reverse complement strand
GTGCGGCCGTTTGGTGGGCGTTTCGACCGACTTCCCGGAGGCGTCTGAGGTCGTTGGCGGCAGCGACTGCGGTCTGGATGAAAGCCTCGTCCTGGGCAAAAGGTGCCAGCCAACCGGACTGTTGATGTTCGATGAGTTCACCGGCGGCGCCATAGGCGAAGGCGACGACCCCCAAGGCGCTGGCCATGGCCTCGGGCGTCACATTGCCATAGGTCTCGGTGACGCTGGGGAACAGGAGGAGATCTGCCGAGGCATAGTGGCGGGCGAGATCATCGCCAAGGCGTTTTCCGGCAAAGATGGCATCGGGGAGCTTTTTGCGGAGCGATTCGCGGGCGGGTCCATCCCCGACGAGAACGAGTCTTGCGGACGGGGCCTGCTGCTGGATCCGTTGGAAGGCCTGGACAAGGAGTCCGAGGTTCTTCTCGGGGGCGAGGCGTCCGACGGCGGTGACGATCAGGGAGTCCGGTTGGGCACCCCAACTGCGGCGCAGTTCGATGGAGCGGTGGGATGGATTGAAGAGGGAGGTGTCCACGCCGCGAGCGACGACGTGAAGCCGATCAAAGCCGGAGGAGGCGAGTTCGCGGCCGAGCGCCGCGGTGGGCACCATGGTGCAGCCGGAGCGGTTATGAAAGGAGCGGAGATATCCGAGGATCCGGCCTTGGAGAACTCCGATTCCGTAGTGCCGGCTATAGGCGTGGAAATTGGTGCGGAACTCGGAAACGGTGGGAATCCCGAGACGGAGCGCGGTGCGAAGCGCGGACCAGCCCAGCGGACCTTCGGTGGCGATGTGGACGATGTCGGGACGGTTCTGACTCCAGAGTTGGGCGAGACGGCGGTGGGCTGGCAGACCCACCTTGAGTTCCGGGTACCGGGGGATGGGCAGGCCCCGGGTCAGGACCTGATCCAGCAATCCCGACGTTCGAGGAAGGTCGCTGATTCCCTGTCGGGGACGGATGAGTTGCACCTGATGGCCGTGGCGGAGAAGTCCCTGGACGAGATGGGAGACGGTGACGGCAACGCCATTGACCTCCGGAGGGTAAGTTTCGGTCAGCATGGCCACGCGAAGCCGGGTAGCTGGGGAATCGTCGGAGCGGGCGGGCTCCAACCCACAGGGGGTGACCATGGGGAAGCACGGTGGGCGGGTTTCGTGACAGTCCAATGTCGGAGGACCAATATTCCGGTATCGAAACCTGAACGTCATCGTGGAGTGACATGGCGGTGTGCGTAATGCAGTCCGACGCGGGCAATCCAGTCCGGCGCTCGCACTCCAATGCCATGAGCAACAAGACATCGTTTCTGACGGCCCATTTGGAAACCTTGAGGATCCAACGGTGGGACGATCACCGGTACTATCATCACAGCCGCATCAACCAGTCGCTGCATCTGCTGAGCGCCACGTGCTTTCTGGTTTCCTATGCGTTGCTGTTCATTGATCCGGCGTGGGCGGCGCTGGTGGCGTGGGGTGTCTCGATGACCAGTCGCCAGGCGGGGCACTTCTTCTTCGAACCCAAGGGTTATGACCATGTCAACCAGGCGACGCATGACCACAAGGAGGACATCAAGGTCGGCTACAACCTGCGGCGCAAAGTGGTCCTGATGTCTCTGTGGGCCTCGGTGCCCGTGGTGCTTTTTCTAAGTCCCGACTTCCTCGGGCTGATGCGTCCGTGGTCGGGTTGGACCGGGTACCTGCATCAGTTGGGCATCCTCTGGCTCTGGGTTGGCGTGGGTGGGGCCTTGTTCCGGACCTTCCATCTCTTCTTTCTTCAGGGGGTGATGACCGGGGTGGTGTGGCTGACGAAGATCGTGACCGACCCGGTCCACGACATCCTGTTGTACTGGCGTTCGCCGCTGGCGCTGCTGCGGGGCGAGTGGATTGATCCGATGCTCCATGCGCATCACCCGCCGCCTTCGCACTAGGAACGCCGCAGGCAGGTGGTGGGTCGTCGTGGAGGCGGCACCGCCGGTCGCCCAGGGCAGACCCCGTCATCTGGGTTTGCCGATGCTGTCTATGATTTCCCGAAGAATGCGTCGTCGGATGCCCTTGTTGGTGAGGGTAGGCGACGTGTCCCACCAACCATCGTGATTCATCGTTTCGGCGGCGCGGAGGAAGCATTCGGTGAACTGGGCGAAATCGGCATCGCTGAAGTCGAGGCTGAAGATCATGCGTCCGCTCCCGACCCAGCTGAGGGCAATGCCCTGGGCGCGCAGGTAGAACTGAAGCATCCAATGGTACCGGGAAGGCTGTGGGTACAGAACCGTCCAGACGGTGGACATGTTGGCCACCCGGACCGGCAGCCCGGCGCGGGTGAGACGCGCATTGAGTTGCTGGGCGCGGGCGTCCCAGCGGGCGTCGAGGTCTTGGTAGAGCTCGAGCGTCGCGGGCTTATCGAGGTGTTCCAGGAAGACCTGCATTGCGGTCATGACGTACGGATGCGAGTTGAAGGTTCCGCGTGCGAAGCAGATGTCTGCCGGGTGATCCTCACGGAAGCGCCGCATCAGGTCGCGTCGGCCGCAGACGACGCCGACGGGGAACCCGCCGCCGAGGGTCTTGCCGTAGGTGACGATGTCGGCCTTGACCCCGAAGTATTCCTGAGCACCACCCGGTGCGAGCCGGAAGCCAAGAAAGACTTCGTCGAAGATGAGGACGATTCCGCGAAGGGTGCAGACCTCCCGCAATTCCTGGAGCCATCGGGTGTAGGCTATGCGGTCGTAGCCGGCCCGACGGCTTCCATCCACCAGCGTCGAGTCGCCGGGTGCCGGGGTGTTGGGATGGAGCGCCTGGAGAGGGTTGACGAGCACGCAAGCGATGTCCTTCCGGGTGCGCAGGACGTGCAGAGTGGCCGCATGCATTTCACGAAGGGTATAGGACTTGAATGGCGGCATGGGGTTGCCGGGGCCGGGTTGGACGTCGTCCCACCACCCGTGGTAAGCGCCGCAGAACCGGACCACGTACTTTCGACGTGTGTGGTATCGGGCGAGGCGCACGGCCTGCATGACGGCCTCGGTTCCGGACATGTGGAAGGAAACCTCGTCCTGACCCGAGATCCGGCACAGACGTTCAGCGTTCCAGGCCGTGGCGGGATGAAGCCCTCCGAGAACGAGCCCGATCCGGTCCGCCCGGCGTACGGCCTCGGCCATGGAGTCCCGATAGAAATCATGACCCAGGACATTGACGCCATAGGATCCGGTGACGTCGATGAGGCGTTGGCCGTCCAGGTCTGTGAGGGTCACGCCTTGGCTGGAGTCGACGAAGCCACCGAGTTTCAGATGGCTGCGGAGATGGCGGCTGAACTGGAATGGGACCCGGTAGGCGCTGGTGAACTGGAGATCGGAGAGGTGCTGGGCGGCCTTGGCGGACATCGCGGCGGATGCCGGGTGTGTCCGTGCAAAATGTTCCACCAGTTTCCTGAAGCCCTTCCGGCGGCGCTCGGCGACGGGTTCGGGCGCATCGTCGGCCTGGAAGAATTGTTCCTCGGTGAAGGAGTAGCCGGGCAGCAGTCCTGCGACGCGTTTGGCCATCCGGACGTGACCGGTGAGGGACGGGTGTTTGGCCCGGGAGAGTTGCAGTCGACGGCGCGCGAGATGGAACAGGTAGCCGGCAGGAACGACCGCAATCAGTGAAGTCAGAAGGAGATCAGGCATGAGCGGAAAAAAGCAGGTGAATGAGGAAATGGTGGCAACGGGCGAATCCAGGGCGCGCGGCGGGGCGCTGGGTTGGCGTGGGTGGCGCGACCGGTTGCTGCTTCAGGAGGACCTGAACTTTCTGCTGACGAACCGGGTTCCCCGGGTGCTGGTGACGCGCTTCATGGGCCGGTTGAGCCGGATTCGAAGTCCGTGGTTCACGCGGTTGGCGGTCGGCCTGTGGGGAATGTTCACGGAGTTGGATCTGGAAGAGTGCGAGCAATCCCGTTTTGAGAGTCTTCGGGATTGTTTT
>CAMCFL010000420.1 GCA_945873715.1 Akkermansia muciniphila | reverse complement strand
GAGGTGATCGCTGGGTTGGTGTCGTTCGGAATTGATCCAGCCCCGGGGAAGATCTCGATCCGCAAGGTCCCCGCCCGCGACTGGGCGGAATCGTGGAAGCGCCATTTCAAGCCGGTCAGCATTGGCCAACGCCTGCTGGTGAAGCCCACCTGGAACCGCAGGAAACCGCTGCCGGGTCAGGCGTTGGTCCTGCTCGATCCGGGCCTGAGCTTCGGCACCGGCCAACACGCCACCACCCGGTTCTGCCTTCAGGAACTGGCGGACTTCCGGGATCCCGCGCGCTCCCAGTCGCTCCTCGACGCCGGCATGGGCTCCGGAATCCTCGCCCTGGCCGGTTGCGCCCTCGGATACACGCCCGTGGAAGGCTTCGATTTCGATCCGGACTGCGTTCGCACCGCCCGGGAAAACGCCGCCCTGAACCACTTGCAGAAGAAGGTCACCTTCGAGCAGGCCGACGTCACCAAACTTCCCCGCAGACCCGTCCGACGCTTCGATGTCGTGTGCGCCAATCTGATGGCCGATCTCCTGATCGCACAGGCACCGCGCCTGACCGATCGGGTGCTGCCCGGCGGTCGCCTGGTCCTGGCGGGAATCCTTGCCACCCAATTTGCCGATGTGGAAGCGACCTACGCCGCGCTCGGCTGGACCCGCGTCAACGACACCACCGAGAAGGAATGGCGCTCGGGATCCTTTGCACGGAAGGGATAGGGACGCCAGTTCCTCCCGAGACCGCGGGCGTCCCCGCCCGCCTCCACTCCTCCCACGCCGAGGCGGCCGGGGACGGCCGCGGTCCCAGGGCTCTTCGTACCGGAATGAGTCCTGCCTGCGCCCAACCAGGGGAAAAGACGGCCCACGAATCACACGAATCACACGAACCCGGCACGTGATTGAGCTTCATTAGCGCACTTCGTAGTGCCACCCGTGTCTGAGGGTCCGGCACGCGCAGACCGCGGGAAGGGTCTCGGACTCCCGGAGTTCGTCCGACGCCAGTCCCTCCCGGGACCGCGGGCGTCCCCGCCCGCCTCCACTCCTGCCACGCCCAAGCGGCCGGGAACGGCCGCAGTCCCAGGGCTCGTGGTGCCATGCGGCGCATCCAAGGTCTTTTGTCACGAGTGCAGGCCCGCTGCCCTCAGCGGGCGGTTCTCTCATCGCCGCCTGAGGACAGGCGGGCCTACAGCGAGATCTCCCTTGCTGGTGATGCCTGTCCTGTTATGGCTCGTGGAGCGTTTCGGACAGCTCCATTCTCCAATCGGCGCTCAGTCCAAACCGATCAAAGATTCCCAACCCTGCTGGGCCGAACCACCGATTGGAACATCCGGCCTACTCGTCTTTATGTCACCGTCCAATAGCCCGAGTTCTTCGCAGCACGACGCGATGCTGGCTGAAATCAGGCGAGTCTTTGCGACGGTCGAGCGCGGGGGTGGAGTGACGCTGCATGAGACGAGGGTCTTGGACGGCCCCGGACACGGCGCCGAAACAGCACGACGCGAGGCGCGCCTGCAGGATACTGACCAGCATTGGTGGGAGGTCCGGGACGAATGGATTGAGACCATCTGCGGCATCGGCGGCCTGAGTTTTCTTGATGATGAGGGATTCCGTTATTATCTGCCGGCCTACATGAGCTATTGGCTTCGCACAGGACAAGAGCCTTGCTCGCTGTCATTTCATCTTCGGTTTCACAACGGACGGGATTTCGACAATCTGTTTTCCCCCGCTGAGAAGGCAACGATCGCGACGTTTCTCCTCCATTTGCGTCGCCAACTCCACGACATGGAAGCTGAGAAAACGCTCCGCAAGGGTTGGAGGTGCTACCTCCAGGTTCCGAAGAAGACCTAGCCATCCGCCCCCCCCGAAGTCGACCGCGAGACGACGGAGGGGGATTGAGGGTGAAGGAAGCGCAGTGCCGGGTCTCCGGCTGTGGCGGGATGGGGTGAAGGCATGCTTGCCCTGATTCAGGCATCGAAGTAGTCGTCTGGAATGACAACGGCGATTCTCAAAGCCCACTACGACGGCGAGCACATCGTGCTCGACGAACCGTATGAATTGCCCACCAACGCTTCTCTCATGGTGACGGTCTTGGCCCAGGATCCCGAACGTGCCGAGTGGGCTGGTCTGGGCGCACGCGCCATCGCTCGCGCATACGGCGACGACGAACCCGAGTACTCGACCGCTGACCTCAAGCCGCAATGACCGAGGGTGATGTTGCGCTGACGGCGTTGCCGCAGGCAGATGGCCGCACCAAGCCTCGCCCGGCGATCCTTCTGCGGTGCATGCCTCCATTTGGAGATTGGCTCATCTTCCGCCGTGGCGGGTTGGGCTCGTAGATCTGGATTGCAGACTCGCCTCCCGAGTCGAGGCGGCATACTTTCTAAATCATGACGGCGACGTTCACGTACTGGAAGGAGAGTGACGGTCGATATCTGGGCTACTTGAACAGCTACCCGGATCACTGGACGCAAGGCGAGGGCCTGGAGGATCTCAGGGAGCAATTGCGGGACCTGTACCGCAGCTTCAGCGCCGAAGAGATCCCTGGAATCAGAAAGGTCGAAGAGCTGGAGGTCGCGTGAAGCGCCTCGACCTTGTGAGGATGCTCGAGCAGCGAGGATGTGTCCTGCTTCGGCATGGCAGCAGACATGACATCTACCACAACCCCGGCACCGGGATGTCAGAGCCCGTGCCACGTCACCGCGAGATCAACGAAATTCTCGCGCGTCGAATCATCCGGCGGCTGACAAACAGTGCGGAAGGATGACGTTGGCAAACCACATGCGTGCCATCCGCGGTTCAATCTCTTCCGTGCCTCTGCGGGCGATGTCGGTGCTTAGGTCCAACCCTCACGGCGCATCTGACCCCCAAGGACCCCCGACCCCTCCCCGACGCGGCGGAGTGGGCAAGAGCGGCAGCTGACGCTGCGCACACTCCAGGACGCTGCCGCGCCCACCGACGTGCCAGTCCTGGATTCCGGCCCGGAACCAGGTTTGTTCGAACTCCGCTTCTCCGCTTCTCCGCGGCTATCCCCGACTGGGCGGCTGTTAGCCCAGTACCGGCGGGCCGCCGGCACCCCCGGTTTGAGGTGGTGACGGAGTCCCCTCCCCATCTGCGTCATCTGCGTCATCTGCGGATAAACCGCCCCAGTCCCCCACCTACAGCCCGGTCGTCCGGGTCTGCTCGGCCTTGAGACGGGAGGTCTCGGCCTTGATGTAGTGGAGGAGCACCGGGGCGAGGATCATGCCCGGGATCCCCATCAACCGTTCGCCCAGGACCAGTCCCAGAAGGGTCAGCCACATCGGATTGCGGATCCGATCGCCGATGATCTTGGAGTTGAGGAAGTATTCGAGCTTGTGGATGGCGACCAGGAACAGGAGGGCGATGAAGGCCGCCCGATGCGACACGGTGAAGCCCACGCCGATGATGAGCGTGTTGCTCAGGAGATTGCCGATGATCGGAAGCATCCCGAGCAGGAACGTGAGCCCGATGAGCACCAGCAGATGGGGATAATCATTCCAGATCAGGAAGCACGAGGTCAGAGCTGTGTTGACGATCGAGATGAGCAACTGCGCGCCCATCACGGTGGCGAAGCTCTGGTAGAAGGTGGCAAAACGTTCGATCACCGCCTGACCGGTCGCCGAGTAGAGGTTGCCCTCTTCCGCACCTGGATGGCTGCCGAGATCCAGCTTCCGGGTCATGAACAGACTGACCGCCACCACCAGTCCGATCAGGATGCTGACCGCTTCCACCGCGGCGATCCGGACGTAGTGACCGATGCCGGCGAGCTGGGCGAACTGGGCAAATTGAGCCTGCACCTTCTCCATCAGGAGCGAACGCAGGCTCTTCATGTCGGTGAAGGGCATTTCCATGCCCTCGGCTTCGGCGAAGTCGATGATCCGCGGGATGGAATCATTGGCGATCTTGGGCACGGCCACGATCGCCTGCTTGGTGAA
>CAMCFL010000419.1 GCA_945873715.1 Akkermansia muciniphila | reverse complement strand
GGTCGTCCCGGGAAGTACCCAACTGGACGGCTGGAAGCGGGTTGTCTCTGGGGAATCCTTCTGACCCGCAGAACTGGAACCACACCAACTACACCTTCAAGAGTCCGCTGTGGAAGTATTGCGGCGGTGCCAAGGGCATCTGGAAGTGTCCGTCCGATACCTCGATGGGCGTCAATGCGCAGCGGCAGAAGGTTCCGCGCATCCGCAGCATGTCGATGAACAACTGGGTCGGCGGCCCGGGTTGGAACGATTCCGGCGCTGGTTGGTTGGTCTATCGGAGGATGTCCGACATGAACAGACCTGGACCGTCCGAGACCTTCGTGCTGTTGGACGAGCGGCAGGATTCGATCAATGACGGCTATTTCGCGGTGGATATGGCGGGTTATCCCACGGCTCCAGGGCGGATCAAGTTGGTGGACTATCCCGCCAGCTACCATGGGAAGTCCGGGGGAATGTCCTTTGCGGATGGTCACTCCGAGATCCGGCGCTGGAAGGATGCCCGGACGATCCCGCCCATGTCCAAGACCGACCGCCCGCTGAACATATCCATGCCGGGCAATGTGGACGTCATCTGGATGCAGGAGCGCTCGACCCGCACCTTGTCGGGGATGTGATCGCCCGGGGTTGACGGGCTCAGGGCGTCCGGGTCCGGACGAAGAGCACGTTGGCGGAGGTGGTCCGTGTGAAGGTGGCGGAGCCGTCCGGGCCTGGGGTGACACCCCCGGACGGCACCCAGATTTCCAGATCCTCCGAGGTTTCCACTGGGTAAACGCGTCCGGGAGTGCCGGTGACGCGGCATTGGAATCCGGTGTCGGTGCGTTCCGGGAGGGAGAGCAGGGCGGCCTCGGCGGGGAGGATCAGTGAGTAGGGTTGGACGCCGAACCGGACGGCGACCTCGCCGCTGGCGATGACGTTGGTGGTGCCCATGAGACGATTGGTGACGCGGAACACCACGTCATGGACGCCGCTGGCGTTGAATCCCCAGTTGTAATGTTCGTGTCCGCCGGTAAGGGGTTGGATCGAGTCGGCCGTCGAGATGCCATCGCGGGAATTCATGGCCATGACCAGATTCCCGAGCGTGTCGAACTGCCAGAGGAAGAAGTTTCCCGGGCCTTCGACGCGCACCAGATCCATCTGGAAGCGCGGTTCGAAGATACCGGAGGGAATGCCCGCGGCGGACATTCCCAGAAAGAGCACGTCCGGATCCTGACTCTGGGGGAGGATCCAGAGGGGGGAATCGACCGGGCCGAAGACTTCGAAACCCTCCGGGATCGGCATGCGGGTGGAGGGCGTGAGCTCCAGGACCGCGTTGGTCGGGGAGTACGTCAGACCCGTGTCGCCATCCCGGATCACCAGACCCAGACGATTGGATTCGCCAGGGCGATCGATGATGCGCAGGTCCACATGTTGGTTGGTGAGGATCAGTGGATCTGCGGCCATCGCGGCGAAGCCCGAGAGGACGGGCAACCAGCCGGGTCTGAGTGATCGGGAGGTGAAGGGCATGGCGGGGAGTGCGGGGAGTTATCTGCGGGAGCGGCGCGCGAAGAACAGAAGAGCGCCCGTCCCCAGGACGAGCATGGCCCAGGTGGACGGCTCAGGAACGACATCGAAGCGATAAGTGGCCAGATCACTCGTCCGCAGGCCGTCGGTTGCATGGGTGCCGGTGGCCTGGACGGTCACTTCATAGGTGCCCGGTGCGGTGAACCCGAGGTTGAAGTGTCCGTGACTTCCCGGGATCAAGGACAGTCGGTCGGAGGCATCGATGCCATCGGCCGTGCCCATTCGAAGATTCGGGGTTCCGAAGGCGTTGACGCTCCAGAGCGAGAATCCGCCCGGTCCGTTCACGGCGGTCAAGGTGAGGTCGATGTTGCCCAGCCAGTCGGCGGCATCGAGTTCCTCGGTGCCGAAACCGAGGAAGGGCAATTCCGGGTGTTCGGCCGTCGGGAGGATCCAGACGGGGGAGCCGGCGGCCCCGAGGAATCCGGTGTAGGCACCCCCGGGCGAGGCGGCGGCGGCGGCCGGTCCGATGACGAAGAAGGCTTCGTCGGGGGCAAACTCCGTTTCCACTGGTGACTCCTGATGGATGTGGAGATCGAATGCCCCGAGTTCATATCCGATGCCGATGTCGACGTGGTCGGTGGCAATAGGGACCTGGGCCTGGACGGTCAGGGAGGTGATGGCGATGACGGTGGGAACGAGGATGTGCTTGTTCATGAGAAGGTTCAGGGAGTGGGCAGGGCGATGTTCTCGCCCCGGTCCACGCGGGCCTTCAGGACGGCGGCCTTGATCGGGACGACGTGGCCACAGGCGAAAAGGTAGTTGGCCGAGCCGGTCGTATGATCGGCGTTCGCCCCGCCCGTGCGATGGCGATCCGGTTGGATGTCATCGATGACCGCCTTCCAACCCTTGAACCAGTTTCGCGAGTGGGTGTGGTCATTGAAGATCGAGGCGTCCTTGCTCTCGGCGATCTCAAAGGTGCTGATCGTCTCGGCCGGGTTGCGAAGCTGGTCGAGGCGGCGGAACGATTCCTGCACCCGACCGAATGCGTCCCGTTGGTCTACCGCCAGGTACTCGTTGGCGATGTAGCTGGTGGCGTCGTTGGTCAGCCGGACCCGGCCCTTGGGATCGGCCGGACAGATCCGGATGGAGGACACCTTCCCGACGTAGGGCGCGAGCGTATAGATCCACGATTGATTGGTTTTCCCCGAGTGGGTGGTGTCCGGAAAGAAACCCTGGAAGTCATCGGCGTACATCTGGATGCCCAATCCGACCTGCCGGAGGTTTGAGGTACAGGCGGTCTGGCGGGCGCGACTCTTCGCCGACGCCAGCGAAGGCAGCAGAAGCCCGGCAAGAATGGCGATGATGGCGATGACCACCAGCAGTTCAATCAGGGTGAAGGCTTGGGAACGGACCGAGGCCCTGGGACCGCGGTCGTCCCCGGCCGCTTGGGCGGGATCAGCAGACGCGGGAATCGGGAATGAGAGGACGGTATTCACGGGCAGCCGGGGCACAAAGGGACGCAGACGGACACGGAGGAGCAGGGGCGGCACGTCAGGCAGAAGCGCGACGGCACATGGGAACCGATCAGGATGGGGCGCAAGTCGATCCGGAGGTTCTGCCTCCGTCGGACGCGCCCGTCAGGCCCGGCTCGGGGGGCCGCGCTCGGGAGGGCGAAGGGCTCCGGCCAGCCAAGCCGGTTGCTGTGGACCGAACCGGATCCAGGCGATGACCCTGGGGAAGCTCAGGTCCGGCAGGACGATGGTTTCCGGTGCCGGACAACCGGCTTGGAAGAGGCAGAGGCCGCAGGATTTGTCGGGACCATCCGCGGTCGATCCGGCGGGCCTCCCGGGGTCCGCGTTCCCGTCGATGGGCGGGTGGTGATGCGAGCAGAGGTGGGAATGGGAATGGCCCGGGTGGGAATGGAACCGGGTGCTGACCGAGGCGAAGGCGAGAAGGATCCAAGCAAGGACCACGAGCACCGCGGCGAGGCGGTGTTCGAAGGAAATGCGGGGATCTCGGCTCATGTGCAAACGCATTGCAAATAAGCCCGGGGACCCTCGATCGCGCAAGTCCGTTCTTCGAATGGGCAGGGGATTTTCGGAGGGACGGGTCCTCGGAGCGACCCGTTCCACGACGCCGCGTGCAGGGTGGAAGGGACGGACTTGGGGAGTTGATCCCTCCAAAGGCTCGTGCCTCCGGGGTGCTATCGCACCTCGAACAGGGCGTCCTGGCGGATGAACGCGCGGCGCTTGGAGAAGAAGCCGGAGACGGGCACCGATGCCTCCCAACCGGTGGGGGTGAGTTGGAGTTCGAGCTTGGAGTTGAGATTGGCGAGGCCGAGTTCAGAGAGGTGGGTGGCGAACCGCTTCTCTTTTCCCTGGAAGACCCGCTGGGCGTAATAGACCTCCTGCAGGATGTCCCGGGCGGCTTCGACCGGACCGGGCTT
>CAMCFL010000418.1 GCA_945873715.1 Akkermansia muciniphila | reverse complement strand
GATCTGGTGCATCCCCGGGCCTATGTCCGGGCCACGGTTCCCTCGGAGATGAGTCCCCGCATGCTGAAGGAAGTGGTGTACGCCCTTCCCCATTTCCCCGGGAAGATCCTGTCCCACTTCCGCAAGTGAACGCGCCCATCCTCGAAGTCCAGGCGCTGCGGATCCTGCGCAACGGAACCCCGATCCTCCGGGATGTTTCCTGGCGGGTGGATCCCGGCCAGAACTGGGTCGTGCTCGGCCCGAACGGCTGCGGCAAGACTTCGCTGCTCGCCGCGCTCACCGGCTACCTGATGCCCACGGCCGGCGAGATCGATCTGCTCGGTCACCGCTTCGGTCAGGCCGACTGGCGCGAATTGCGGATGCGCATCGGGATCGTGTCCTCGTCGATCCGACAGCTCATGGCCGAGACCGAGCCCGCCCTCGACTCGGTGGCCTCGGGCAAGTACGCGATGATCGATTTCTGGGGACGTCCCAACCGCACCGACCGCAAGCGTGCGCGCGAGATCCTCGCCCGGATTGAGTGCTTGCACCTGGAGCAACGCCCATGGGCAGTCCTCTCGCAGGGCGAACGCCAGAGGATCCTGATCGGACGCGCGTTGATGTCGGATCCGCGCCTGATGATCCTGGATGAACCCTGTGCCGGGCTGGATCCGGTGGCGCGGGAACATTTCCTCCAGTTCCTGAGCCGATTGGCGGCGCGCCCCGGTGCGCCATCGCTGGTGCTGGTAACGCATCACGTCGAGGAGATCGTCGATTGCTTCACGCACGCCCTGCTGCTGCGCGAGGGCGCGGTGGTCGGATCGGGAACCCTCAAACGCTGTCTGACGTCACCGCACCTCAGTCAGACCTTTGGGGAACCCGTCCGGGTATCGCGACGCGGCGGGCGCTACACGTTGACGGTGGCGAATCCGGGGAAGCCGGGGATTGTGGTTTGAGGCGGAGGTGTCGGAGTTCTATCCGCACAACGGATGTAGGCCCGCTGCCCTCAGCGGGCGTCACCCCATCGCCGCCTGAGGGCAGGCGGCCTACATCTGCGTCATCTGCGCCATCTGCGGATGAATGACTCGGGCATGAGGTCGAAGCGGGCGGGGACGCCCGCGGTCCCAGAACCCGCCCAGCGCCTACGGGATGGGATCGGAGTTCCTGACCCGAAGCAGCATTTCGTCGAGGCGCTTGGGAGAAACGGGTTGGGCCGTTCCCAGTTCCTGGGCGAACAACGAGACCTTGTACTCCTCGACCATCCAGCGGAACTCATTCAGCCAATGGCGGGCTTCGTCGGTGGGAGGAGGCTTGGCGTAAAACTGCCGGAGCGCATCGGCATAGGGTGCCAGCAGCTTGATCCGTTCCTGTTCCTTGGCCGGGTTCTGGGAGGCGCGTTCAGCCCGGGTATGCAGGGCCTTCAGGTAACGCGGCAGATGTCCCATGGCGGCGGCACTGAACTTCTCGGGAAACCGGGGTGGCAACAGGGCGGCCAGTTCCGCGTGCAAGCCGGTGGGAGCCGGCGCGGCGACCGTCACCGGACCGGCGGGAGCCTTGGGCTTCAATCCCAACTGGCTGAGGTCGGTCAGGACTTTGGCCTTGGGCGCAGCGGCACCGGCAGGAGTGGGGGGCGATCCGATGCGCTGGGCCACCTGACGTCGGAGTTCGAGGATGTTCCCGACCCGATCCACCAGCGGCGGGACGACGCCCCGCAGTTGGTTCCGGGTCTCCTCGACGGCGGCGTTGAAAGAGGAGGCGGTGAGCGGCGAGAACGCCTTGGCGGGAAGGACCAGTCCGCGCAGGTGGCGGTAGGTGGAATCCACCAGTTCGTCGAGGGCCCCGAGCGGCACATAGAGCAAAGCGTGTTTCGCGAGGGAACGCAGGTCGCGTTGAACCCAGGCGAAGTCCTTCTGGAGCGCCTGTTCGATCAGACGTTGGATGCCCTCCAGTGAAGAACGTCGGGCCACGATGTGACCGCGGAACAAACGAACGGAAACGCCGTTCTCCTCCACGGCGAGACCGGGCCACCCCATCACCGGAAGTCCGCCCACCTCCTCCACCAGCACCGACACCGGGAGGTCGCCGAAAGACCATCCGGTCAGGCCGAACCGTTCCCATTGGCGGGCCGCCCGCGCCCAGGCACCGGAGTCGAGGGTGGGCTTCGAAGTCGGTTTCGGGAGTTGCTCGCGGATGGCACCGAGGTCACGTCCAAAGCCGACCACCTTGCCGTCGTTGGCCAGCACCTCCACCCGGGGCCGCAGGTGGGCGGGAATGACGGACTCAGCCCAGGACCCTGGCTGCACCTCGATGGCGTACCGACGTCGGATGAAGGCCGCCAGATCGTGCAACAGACTGGGTCCGGTCGGTTTCAGATCCCGGACGATCTCCTCGACCTTGGGCGGAAGGGGCATCAGGTCGCGCCGAAGCGACTTGGGCAGCGCACGGAGCAATTCCATCACCAATTCGGAGCGCAGTCCGGGCACCGACCATTCCACCTCGCCAGGAGCCAGGCTCCGGGCGACTTCCACGTTGAGACGGACGGTCACGCCATCGTGTTCCTCCCCGGGAGCGTAGGCGTAGCGCAATTCGGTGGCCTGGCCGCCCAGGGGGATGGCATCGGGAAAGGCGGTGGCGTCGTAGGCCATGTCCATCCCACCGGTGAGATCCTCTTCACCGACGCAGAGGAAGCCCGGCTCATGCCGGTCGCGCAGGAGTCGGTCGAGTTCATCGAGCGACGAGACGTTCTCGATCCGCTCGGAGTAGAAGTCGAACAGGGCCTGCTCGACGTCGCGCAGGACATTGCGCCGAACCCGGGTCTGCCAGTTCTCGATCTTCTCCCGGACGGTGCGGTTGTGATCAAGGAACGGGTAACGTGCCGGACGCCGTTCGCGGGTCTGCTGGGCGGCGCGCAACTGGCGGCGCAACCGGGTGTCGTCATTGCCGCGCTCGTCCTCCTCCTCACCGGGAGGATCCATCGACTCCTCGACGAGGGCGGACCGGATGAAGAGGGCGGTGGCATCCTTCGGATTGACGGAGGCATAGGCGACCCGACGCGACCGGACTTCGAGTCCCTGGAAGGTCACCTTCTCCTCGATCAACACCCGGCCGGCGGCGGCACTCCAGTGCGGGTGATGATGGGTCACCTTGCAGAGGTGCGGGGCGATCTGGACGATCCACTCGGGATCGATCCCGGCAACGGTCCGGGCAAACAACTGCGACGTCTCGACGATCTCGCCGGCGACGATCCACTCGGGTTGCTTGGGCGCGGCCTCCTTCGGGGGCGGTGCGTTGGTGGATCCCTCGGGTCCCTTGGCCCGACCCCGACGGGCGTTGGCGTTCTTGTCGCCGCGGTCGTAGAGGGCGGATCCGGGAAAGAGGGTGAGCAACCGGTTGCCGCCGGCCTTGTAGCCGTTGCGTTCCTCGCGATGGGCGGCGTGGCCGAGCAAGCCGGAGAGGATCGAACGATGGACCGCTTCGTACTCGGCGTTGCTTTCGTTCAGGTGGACGGTCTCGACCCCGTCGAGGGCATCGTGCAACTGGGCGTGCAGATCCTGCCACTCGCGCATGCGGAGGTAGGAGAGGAAGTGGGTCCGGCAGAACCGCCGACGGAGGTTCTGCGTCCGTTGCTTCTCCCACTCGTCGTGCACGGCCTCCCAGAGCTTGAGCAACGAGAGGAAGTCCGAGCGCGGATCGGAGTAGCGACGGTGGGCGGCGTCGGCGGCCTCGCGTTGGTCGAGCGGACGTTCGCGGGGATCCTGGACGCTGAGTCCGGAAGCGATGATGAGCAGTTCGCGCGTGGCGTGTTCCACCTGCGACTGGAGGAGCATCCGGCCCAGCGTGGGATCGATGGGCAGCCGGGCGAGATCGCGGCCCATCTGGGTGAGCTGGCGTTGCTCGTCGAGTGCGCCCAGTTCCTGAAGGAGCGCATAGCCCCCGGAGATCGAGGCGGGACTGGGCGGGTTGACGA
>CAMCFL010000417.1 GCA_945873715.1 Akkermansia muciniphila | reverse complement strand
GTAGAGACGTTTCCACGTCAGGAGCTTTGCGTCAGGCCCAAACTGCAACTGGAGGTAGTTGTCGGGCGTGCTGTTGACGTCGACCGCCCCGCCCCATCCCCACCGTCCCCAATATCCCATACCCATTCCAGCACCCGGAGTGCTGTACACCTGCCCCCTCTGCATCAACCACTCCGCGACCAGGGTTCCGTCGGAGGTGGACTCCTTCCGAAGAGGGGGACCGAGTTCCTTGACCGATTCGTCGTAGGTGTAGGAGCCGACCCGGGCCGGCCAGTCGATCCGGCTGTGCGTCGCGCAGCCCACCCACAGCCAGGCCAGCACAAACCAGATCCAGCACCGAGGGCAGGCTCGTAATGGACCCGACCGAAGACGATTCATGGCGGCAGGGTATCGTCCGATCCAGTCACCTGCAATCCACTGCCTGACGGCATGGTCGCGACGGGGACATCTTGAACGGAAACGCCCGCTGAGGGCAGCGGGCCTACAACCGTGACAACCCACTCAAGCGGCCCCCCCGCCGCTAAACTTCGGAGCCTTCGGGGAGCTTCCGTTCATTCCGGGCCCAGAACCAGGCGATCACCACGGTCATCTCGTACAGCACCATCAACGGGGCCGCCATGAGCAGCATGGTCACTGGATTGCCATCCGGCGTAACGAAGCCAGCGACGATGAGGATGCCGACATAGAAGTAGGAGCGGTACTTGGAGAGCCCGGCGACATCGAGCAGACCGATCTTCACCAGGGTCAGCAGGACCATGGGCAACTGGAAGCTGATGCCCATCCCTAGCAGGAACCAACAGCAGAAGCTGATGAACTCATCCGCCCGCCATTCGTCGGCACCAAATCCCAGCCAGTTTGAAAACGCCGCCGTCGTGCTCAGGGTGATGGGCAGCATCACGAAATAGCAGAAGGCAATTCCAGCGAAGAAGAGGACCGAGGCGAACCCGGCCACCCGGTAGAGGAACTTCTTCTCGTGGACGTGCATCGCCGGAAGGATGAATTGCCCCAGGAAGAACAGCACGAAGGGGGCAGAAAGCGTCAATCCGCCAAAGATCGCCAACTGTACCGCAATGGTGAACCCGCCGCCCGGGCTGTAGGTCTTCAGCATCATCGGCATCTGGTACAGCATCGACGGAGGCGGATTGGTGTCCGCAACCAGGACCAGAACGCTGTTCGTCCCCAATTGCAGCGGGGTCATCCGGTAGACGACATCCCGGTTGGTGACTTCCTGCGTCAGGACGAAGTCCTTCGCGGGGAATCGGGCGAGGATGTTGGTCCCCAAGGTGACGATGACCTTGGCTTCCTTGGAGGTCTTGGCCTTCTGGGCGGTCTCGAGCGGGATGGTCAGCAACCGGATGATGAAATTGCCGGCGCTCAGACAGGTGATGACCCCAAGGGCAATGGCGATGGCACACCGGATCAACGTCCAGCGCAGGTCCTCCAGATGCTCCAGGAAGGACTTGATGGGGCCGCCATCTTCGTGTTCGTCAACCTCGGCCACTTCGACAGGGGCCGGGAGATTCTCGGGTTCGTCAGGCATGCCGCGCTCGAAATGGGAAATCTGTCGGAAGCTGGGAAGTGACCGGGCAATAAAAATGGGTCCGAACCTGGGTTCGGACCTGCCGGACACGTGGACTCTCAGGAAGTCAGACCTGACCGCTGTTGTGCGAGATGGTCTCGGACGGCTTCTGCGGCTTCACTGGAGCAGGAGGTTCTTCCGAAACGCGATGCAGTTCGTCCTGGACGTCGCGCGAGGCCTTCTTGAACTCCTTGATCCCGGTCCCAACACCCTTCATCAACTCGGGCACCTTGCGGGCACCGAAGAGGACCAGAACCACTACCCCGATGATGATGATCTCGGTCGTGCCGAGCATACCCAGAATGGAAAGCGTCATAATTGGCCTTAATCTTCAGACCGCGGCGTCAGGACCCAGACTGCGAACCCAGTCTCCAGAATTCCGGTTCATCCCGCCGCGTGTCCGTGCGATGTGGAAGAGCCTAGGTCTGCACCCCATTTCGGTAAAGGTGCAAAAACAGGGATGGGAAGAGTGGCGTCTGCCTTCTCTGGATAAAGAAAAAGCCCCGGACCTGCAGGTCCGGGGCTTTCGGAAGTGAATTGGAGCGCGGCCTAGCGGAGGACCGACCCGTTGGGAACCAGCAGGACGAATTCACCGCGCCGGTTCTTGGCGTAGGCGGCGTCGTTCTGGCCGGGGTCGGACGGACGGGCCTCACCAAAGCTGACCGTGGTCACGTTGGCCGCCGGGACTCCCAGATTGAGGAGGGTCTCACGGATGGCCAAGGCACGGCGCTCACCCAGGGCCAGGTTATACCCTTCGGTGCCGCGCTCATCACAGTGCCCCTCAATCTGGAGCCGGGAATCGGCGTTGGACTTCAGGTACTCGGCGACAGCGGCCACCTTGGCCTGCTCGGACTTCTTCACGGCGGACTTGTCGTACTCGAAATAAACCGTGTTGCCGCGGAACATTTCCCGGTCTTCACGACGGCCGTCACCCAGATCGTCCGACGGAAGCGCGGTGTTCCCGCGGTTCGGATCGAGGGTGTTGGCTCCAGCGTTGAGATCGACCCCGGTCGGGATGCCATTGGGGTTGTAGGCCCTTCCGGTGGGCGGAACGGGGTTGAACGCGTTTCCGGTTCCGCTGGATCCCTGCGTCGGAGGCAACGGCTTGCCTCCAGGCAGGTCGGTGGAAGATCCGCCACGTCCCTCCGAGGAGGGAAGTGCGGTGAGGTTTTTGGCGCGGGTTTTACAGCCGGCACTGGCCAGCGCCAACGCGGCCACCAAGCCAACGAGACCGACCTGAAAGAGTCGCTTCATAGAATGCTGCATCGCAAATGGGAGGTTATCTGGCCCAACTGGGTTGGCCGCAACTTCCCGAAATCTTCGTCACATCCTTGGCCTGCTTGGTAAACGCGTCAAGCAGGGAGAGCTTCCGTGAGTTGCCCTGACGACGAATCACCGCCAGCGTGCGGGAATTCGGAGCCCAACTGGGGTCTTCACCGGGCCCAATCGCCTCGGGGCTCCCTCCTTTGGCGTCGACCCGGTAGATCTCGAAGTTCTCCCCCCGGCCCATGCGGGTGAAGGCGATGTACTTTCCGTCCGGCGACCAGTCCGGCTCCGTCGCGCCCCGCACCCCGCCGATGTTCAGCGGCCGCATCGCGCCCCCCGCCAGATCCATCAGGTGCAGGCGCGTGCCGCCTCCTTCACTGGAAGCAAAACAGAGCGTCCGATTGTCCGGGGACCAGCAGGGCGACGATTCAGCCTCACGGGTCGTCGTCAACTGGCGCAGTCCTGAGCCGTCGATGTTGCCCACCCAGATGTCCGGACTGCCGGACTTGCTGAGGACCATCGCGATCTTGGTTCCATCCGGAGAAATGGCGGCACCATCGTTCATTCCGTTGAAATTCGAGATCGGACTGCGGGCACCGGTCGCCAGATCGTGGGAGAAGATGCAGGGACGCCCCGGGCGGAAGCTGGTGTAAAAAAGAGTCCGATGCCCGGGCTGCCAGGCAGGCGACCGGGAAACCGTGCCGTCCTGGGTGAGCTGGAAGGCGTTGGCACCATCATAATCCGCCACGAACACCTCCGAGATCATCTCCTTGTGCTGGTTCCGTTTTCCAGTCTCGTGCTTGAAGGCAATCTTGGTCCGCGCGATGCCGGGATACTTCAGGATCATCTTCACCACGTCATCCGCCAGGGCGTGCGCCTGGCTCCGGGAAGTCCCGCCCGGATAGGCTCGCCCGCCCCCGTTGAAGAGGTTGCGCTTGTCCTTGTCGGTCAGCGTTCCTTCGACCTGCTCGCCATTCCGACCGTTGAGCAGGTACGACGCCCGGTCGGCGGGAACGACCGCAAATCCGGCCACCTCCAGATCGAAGCGCAGCACCTGATCGACTTCGCCGGTGAAACCGGACAAGGCGATCGGCACCAATTCG
>CAMCFL010000416.1 GCA_945873715.1 Akkermansia muciniphila | reverse complement strand
GTCGCGGGCCTTTTCGTCCAGCACCACCGTCACGCCCTTGCGGCGGATACGCTCGAGGACCTTGGCGACCTCCAACTCCAGGATCTGGACCAACTCAGGCTTCCCGAGCGTGCGGAAGACGACCACATCATCCAATCGGTTGATGAACTCCGGGCGGAAGGCCTTGCGGGCCTCCTCCATGATCCTCCCGCGGAGGATCTCCTGGTCACCATCCTCCGAGTGCTTGGCAAAACCCATGACCGACTGCTTGCGGATGACGTCGGAACCCACGTTCGAGGTCAGCAGGATGATGGTGTTTCGGAAATCGACCACCCGTCCGAGCGAGTCGGTCAGCTTTCCCTCCTCCAGAATCTGGAGGAGCATGTTCATGACGTCGGGATGCGCCTTCTCGATCTCGTCAAACAGCACCACGGAGTAGGGTTGGCGCCGGACCTTCTCGGTCAACTGACCCCCTTCCTCGTAGCCCACGTAACCGGGAGGCGAGCCCACCAACCGGCTGACGGTGAACTTCTCCATGTACTCGGACATGTCGAGCTGCACCAAGGCCGACGCACTGCCGAACATCTGCTCGGCGAGGGTCCGGGCCAGAAGCGTCTTGCCCACGCCCGTCGGTCCAAGAAGGGCAAAGCACCCGATCGGCCGGCGCGGATCCTTCAGATCCGTCCGTGCGCGACGCAGCGCCTTGGCCAGAGTAGCGACGGCGTCCCGTTGACCGATGACCACCTTGCTGAGCTCGGTCTCGACTGCCAGCAGCTTCTGGGTATCGGTCTGCCCCATGCGCTTCAGGGGGATGCCGGTCCACTTGGCCACCACCTGAAGGATGTCATCCTCGCTGACGCTGACGCGGCGCTCCTCCTTGTGCTGCTTCCACTCGGCGAGGATCCGCTCGAGCTTCTCCTTGGCCTGTTTCTCCTGATCCCGCAGGTGGGCGGCACCCTCGAAATCCTGATCCTTGATGGCCTGTTCCTTGCGGGTCTTGACCCGCTCGATCTCAGCCTCGAGATCCTTGACGTCCGGCGGGCGCTGCATCGCACCGATGCGCGCGCGGGCACCAGCCTCATCCATCACGTCGATGGCCTTGTCAGGCAGGAAGCGCGACGTGATGTAGCGATCGGACAGTTTGACGCAGGCCTCGATCGCCTCGGAGGTGAACTCCGCCTTGTGGTGATCCTCGTACTTCGACTTGAGGCCGTTGAGGATGATGATGGCATCGTCCACGGAAGGGGGTTCGACCTTGACGGTCTGGAAGCGGCGCTCGAGGGCGGAGTCCTTCTCGATGTACTTGCGGTACTCGGTGAGGGTGGTCGCGCCGATGATCTGCATCTCACCCCGGCTCAGGGCCGGCTTGAAGATGTTGGACGCGTCCATGGTTCCCTCGGCGGAACCGGCTCCGACGATGGTGTGCAACTCGTCGATGAAGAGGATGATGTTCTTGGCGCGCCGGATCTCGTCCATGACCGCCTTGATCCGCTCCTCGAACTGACCGCGGTATTTGGTGCCGGCAACCATCAGCGCCAGGTCAAGCGTCACGATCCTCTTGTTCTGAAGGATCTCCGGGACGTTGCCCTTGGAGATCTCCATGGCCAGTCCCTCGACAATGGCGGTCTTGCCCACACCTGCTTCGCCGAGGAGCACCGGATTGTTCTTGGTACGGCGGCAGAGGATCTGGATGACGCGCTCGATCTCGGACTGGCGGCCAATGACCGGGTCCATGTCCCCCTTTCGGGCGTACTCGGTAAGATCGCGTCCGAAAGCCTTCAACGCGGGCGTCCGGTTGTCTGCACGCCCCTTGCCCTCCTTGCCCTTGTCGGCGTCGTTGGTGAGCTGTTCATCGGGGCTGCCGGGAGCAGTCCCCTCGCCTTGGGGATATTGGGGATCCAGTTCCTTGAGGATCTCCTGACGGCACTGTTCGATGTCGACATCCAGGTTCTTGAGGACCTTGGCGGCCACACCATCCCCCTCGCGGAGGAGTCCCAGCAGGATGTGCTCGGTTCCCACATAGGTGTGGTTGAGTGCCTTCGCCTCCTTGCCAGCGAGGGAGAGCACCTTCTTGACGCGGGGCGTGTAAGGAATGTTCCCGGTGACCTTCTGCTCGGCGCCGGTCCGCACTTCCTTTTCGACCTCGGTCCGCACGGTCTCCAGGTCGAGACCCATCTTTTGGAGGACGTTCACGGCCACGCCCTGACCCAGCTTGATCAGTCCGAGCAGCAGGTGCTCGGTGCCGACGAAGTTGTGATTGAAGCGGTCGGCTTCCTTCCGGGCCAGCGCAAGGACCTGCTGGGCCCGAGGAGTGAAACTGTTGAGATTCTCTTCGCTCATAGGAATAGGCCGAACGCAACCGACAGGCCACGTTTGGTACTTACAATGGTGCCACCTGACATTTCCACGTCAAAAGACTTTCCAAGAAACGACAAGGTGCTCCCTGGGTTTGTGTTCACGATGGAAGGCCCGCTGCCCTCAGCGGGCGGCGAAGCACGAGCCGACCGACTACTCGACCGGTTCGATCCCGGGGGCTGTGCCGCTTCCGAAGACCGTGTGATCCGGGCGTTCGAGGATCTTGAGGCGATCGCGCAGGACATCGGCCCGCAGGATGTCCCGTTCCTCGGCGGTGAGCTTCTCCCGCTTGGTGAACAGGGCCTGCAGGTGCGCGGGTTGGGTGAGAAGGAGCAACTCGTCCACAAACGACCGCGAGGCAGCGGGCAGCATGCCGATGTCCACCCCCAGTCGGAGGAGGCTGAGCAGATTCATGGTCTCCTTCGACGAGATGGTATGGGCGTGGGAAAGGATGCCGTAGGCCCGCCCGATGTGGTTGAAGACCACCCGTGACTTCTTCTCGAGCAACGAGAGGCGCGCGTTCTCCTCGTGCTCGATGACCTGCTGGAGAACCTTGCTGATCCGCTCGACAATCTCGGTCTCGGACTCTCCGAGCGTCATCTGGTTGGAGACCTGGAAGATGTTGCCGAGGGCTTCGGTCCCTTCGCCGTAGAGGCCGCGCACGGCCAGTCCGAGCTTGCTGACGGCCTGGATGATCTGGCTGACCTGCTCGGAAAGCACCAATCCGGGCAGGTGGAGCATGGCGCTGACGCGGATGCCGGTGCCGAGGTTGGTGGGACAGGCGGTCAGGTAGCCGTACTGGGGGGAGAAGGCGAACTCGGTGTGTTCCTGGAGCGCGGTGTCCAAGGCATCGATCGCCATCCAGGCTTCCTGCAATTGGAGGCCGGGACGCAGCGCCTGCATGCGGAGGTGATCCTCCTCGTTGACCATCACGCAGAAGGACTCCTCACGATTCAGGACGAAACCGCTTCCGGCTCCCTTGGCGGCGTGCTCACGGCTGATCAGATGCCGTTCCACCAGGAGTTGCTTGTCGTTCGGGGTCAGACGCTCCATCGATTCCGCCATGCCACCCGCCATGACCGGCATCGACTGGATGGCCGGCATCAACTGGTCGTAGGCGCGCACCCGATCCGCCTTCTTGCCGTGACCCGGGAAGGAGATGCCAGGAACATTCCGGGCCAGACGCACGCGGCTGGAGAAGACGATCTTGTCGTGCGGACCGGTCCGGCGGCAGACCTCGGCGGAGGGCGTCAGGAACTCGAATAGATTCATGGGCAAGCAGCGTTCAGGCTTCGAATTTGGCCGCCTTGATCTCGTCCCGCAACCGGGCTGCCTGCTCAAAGTCCTCTGCAGTGATGGCCGCCTGCAACTGGGAGCCCAACCGCTCGAGGCTGGCCTGCTGATCGGCGGCGCGCCGCAGGGCCTTCGGAACCTTGCCCCGGTGCCGGGTCCCCTTGTGCATGCCCTTGAGCACGCTTTCCAGGGAGTCGGCAAAAGCAGAGTAACACTCCGAACAGCCCATGCGACCGTTCTTCTTGAACTCCGCATGGGTCAACCCGCAGCGGGCGCATTTCACTTCAGGCACTCCCGCGGCGGCCGCCTCTGCCTCCGACGCC
>CAMCFL010000415.1 GCA_945873715.1 Akkermansia muciniphila | reverse complement strand
GACCGCGCTGACCCGAGGGGGAGCGATCGCCGGGAGTTGGCTGGCTGGGCCCCCCGCGCGATCCGAGAGTTGCGGACTCAAACCGCTGAGGTCGATGTCCTCAAACCGCCGGAGACGCGCGGCGCGTTCGAGTCGGGTGGCTTCACCCGGAAGATCGAACTGGATGGCGGTCGAATCGCTGACGGTGAAGAAGGCCAGTCCGTCGCCGCTCGAACCCACCATTCCGCGGGTGAGCCCGACGACCTGATAGAGATCCATGCCAAGTCGCAGGTGTTCGCCGAGCGAAAGGCCGAGCGATTGATCGGCGATGAGTTCGTAGTGTGCCT
This sequence comes from Akkermansia muciniphila, assembly GCA_945873715.1. Taxonomy (GTDB): domain Bacteria; phylum Verrucomicrobiota; class Verrucomicrobiia; order Limisphaerales; family UBA9464; genus UBA6176. Next base: position 3,631 of record CAMCFL010000415.1, on the reverse strand, counting down.
GACCGAGCGGGCGTCCGGCCATCAGCGGGACCCATTCACCCCGGTCTTCCGGCCAAGCCAGGCCCTGCACGACCATGCGCAGGGGACGGCCCTGATGCTGGCGCTGGATCGTGTGAGAAACAAAGCGTCGGGCCGAAGCGACCCCCGGCACTGCGCGCACCCGATCTTCCAGATTCGAAGGGAGCCGGGAGACCTCGGCGAAGGGGCCCCGGGTATTTCCCTGAACCACCCAGAGATCCGCTCCGACCCGATCGACCAGCAGGGTGGCCTCGTAGATCAACCCGCGGTAGATCCCGCCCATGCCCATGACGATCATCAGCAACAGCCCGATGCCCACGGTCGTGAAGGCGAAGCGACCCAGGTTGTGTCGGATATCGCGGCGGGCAAGATTCATGGCGTGCGGATCCGCTGGCCATCGGTCAGAGGCTGCTTCTGGCCAGTCGGCGCTTTCACGAGTTGGTCTCCAGCCGAGATTCCCGAGGTGACCTCGACCGCCGTCAACCCCTTCAACCCAAGCTTGATTTCGCGCCAACGCGCCTTGCCGTGGTCATCGACGAAGACGCCGGGCTTGCCTTCCTCCCAGTGGAGGAAGGCCGCGGGCACGGCCAGCACCCCGGTCTTGCGCCCGGTCTCGATGAAAACTTCGGCGCGCTGCCCCACGGTCCAGTTGGAGGGAAGCTGCTTCACCCGGACGTCGACGATGAACTCCCGGGTCTCGCGGTCGGCTTCGCGGCCGAGTCGGGCCACCTCCCCGGCAAGGGCTCGCGTCGGCTCGGATCGGAAGTGGACCCGCGCCGGTTGATTCGTCGCCAACTGGGACAGGTCGGTTTCATCGACCCAGGCACTGATCCAGATCTCGTTGGTGGCGATCAGTTGAAGGATCGAGCTGCCTGGAACCACCACTCCGCCGGGATCCCGGTCGCGGCGGAGGATCATCCCATCGTAGGGACTGCGGAGCTCGGTGAAGGCCAGTTGTTCGCGGCGATACAGCAGGGTTTTCTCGGCGGTGAACGTCTGGCTTTGCGCCTCGAGGATCGTGGCCTGAGAGCGCCGGGCGTCCGCCTCGGCCACCCGCAGCGACTCGACCGCCTTGTCGAGATCCGACTGCGAGGCGGTCCTGGCGGCCACCAGTTCCATCCATCGCCGATGCTCCAATTGCGCCTGTTGCAGCACCGCCTGCGCGCGGGCTTCGTCCGCCCGGACCCTTTCGACGGTCGCGCGTGCGGAGGCCAGGCCGGCGACGGCGACGGCGACCTGCTGTTGAAGTTCCGCATCATCCAGACGCGCGAGAAGCTGGCCCGTCCGGACCAGATCGCCCTGATCCACCAGCACCTCGGCCAACCGCTCCTGGATGCGGGGGCTGATGGTGGTCTTGACCCGCGCCTCCAGGGTTCCCGTGCCGAGGACTTCGCCGCGGACCTCTCCGAGGGCGACGCGATCCGCCATCACGGGCGTCGCCTGGAACTTCAGTCGGTAAACGAGGAACGACGCGAACACCGCCAGTGCGAGCCACGGCAGGACCTTGCGGAGGGGAGGGGCTGTCATGTGTCCATGCGAGTTGAAGTTCAATTTCTGCCATCCCAGCCAGGATTGCGCGCCCGATCTTGCGGGACCGGTGCTGCGGATTGCCCATTCCAGGAGGTTCCTCGGAAGGGCGCCTCTGGACATGGCCTCCGGGGTTCTTTCTCTCACGTCATCCGCTGCCCAGGTCCCGCGCCGAAGTTTTGACCGCGGATATCGGGTATGACACGGATGGAAACACCTGATGGCAAATGCGCCTGTCGCTTCGGCATTCGCGTTCATCCGCGTGATCCGCAGTCAGGCTTTGGCTGAGCCTGGTGGGGAATCGCCGCGGAGAAGCGGAGAAGCGGGGAAGACCGAGTGATTGCCGGGCAGACCAATCGCTTTCCCCGCCACTCGGCGGTCCTCGCGTTCTTGGCGGTGAATCCGTTCTCCCTCCAACGCGAGTAGCGGCGGGCCGCCGGTACCCCCGGGTGTGGGGCATCGGGATCCATTCCACGGTCTGATTCCGTGACGGAGTCCCGTCCGATCCGAGGCGGGGGCAGTTCCAAGATGCCTCCCTCCGGCCCAGGGCCGGAGGCGTCGATGGACAGGGGCGATCCGGGCGGTCACTCTTCCCCCCGAAGAACCCTTCGTCATGACCCGGCTCATCCTGATCACGCCCCAGTTCGGTGCCCAGTCCTGTGAGTTGCCCGATGGCACCCTTCGGGTCGGGCGTGCGCCCCACAACGACATCGTCCTCCGCGATGAGTCCGTCTCGGCGGAACACTGTGAACTCCTCGTGCAGGGGATCGAGGTGATCGTCCGGGAGTTGGGCTCCCGCAATGGGACCTATGTGAACGGCCTCCGCGTCGCTGCCCAGAGCGGTCTCAGCCGTGGCCAGACCCTGCGTATCGGACGGGTCGAAGCGCGCGTGGATCACCCGGAGATTTCCGATGAATCCCAGACCGACAACACGGCGGTGTTCGCTTATCGCAAGGCGGTGGAGGCAGAGGAATCCCCGGCTAACCCCCCAGCCAAGCTCCCGGTGATCTTCGAGCCCGATGTGTCGCCGGTTCGGGGGACAGGCACGACAACCCTGCCAAGGCCAGTGGCGGAATCGGAGAAGCCGAAGGTCACCGTGGCGACGGACCGGCCGCCGCTCCGCGCCGATCGCGGCAGCGCCTGGGCCATTCCCTTGATGCTGGTCGCCGGCGGACTGGTCGTGGCGTTGGTTCTTTGGCTGGTGCGCTGAGACGGTCGCGGAAAGCCGTTCACCGCCGCGGTTCAGCCGAATGGCTGAGCGGGTGGGCCAAGGTCGCGGACCTAGTGGTGGGAGTCACTTGGGTCAGCTTTTAAAGGGTAGTATTCAGGCGCCCGAGGTATCGGCCGAAGCCAGGGCGGACCATTGCAGATCCCGTTTGCGAATCGTCCCTGTGAACGGGGTGCTGGCGGGAGCACGGCTGGACTGGGCTCACGCGGAGGCGCGGAGAGCGCGGAGGAGAGAAGGCTCCGCAGCGTCATCAGTGGGGCCTGAACTCTGACCCGTCCATGGAGGTTCTGGAAGCGGGTCGAGGATCATGCCGAGATGCATGAAGGACATGGCGATCGGCTGCGGTTCCGCTGTGGGCTGCTACGGCCCCGGCTGGTAGTACCAGTCCATCCTTCCATTGGCGCCCTGTGTCAATTTCTTCCAGGGCATGGGCGACGTGTGTCCGTCGGCCCAGGCGTAATTGCCGGATCCTCCGTGCCGGACGTATTGGAACAGGGGGATGCGGAGGCTTGGTGGATACAGGTATCCGTAGTTCCACCATTGGAGTCCCGGGCTGGGATCCAGGCCGTCGCCATTGAAGATCGTTTCGCTTGGCTTGGTGATGATCGAGAGCTTCACCCGTTCGGCGGGTGTGTAGCCGAGGTAGGCGTAATTGTGCCCGTATCCCCCATAGCCCTGGTAGCCGGGCACGTTGGCCGGAATGACGTTGGTGCCAATCTTGGCGATCGGGCATGACACCACCTTGTTCCTCGCCACGAGGTTCGTAAAATTGCGGTTATCCGTGGAGATGTAAGTGGAGATCTCGGCGAACCAACGACTGGGTGCCACCCAGCCTGAGCCGACGGGCACCTCGGTGCC
>CAMCFL010000414.1 GCA_945873715.1 Akkermansia muciniphila | reverse complement strand
ATGACATGTACATGGATGAGCAGGTCCGGGACTACATCGTGGACGTCGTCTGCGCCACCCGGGAGCCCGAGGCCTACCGGCTCAAGCTCGACGGGTTGATCCAGACGGGGGCGTCGCCGCGCGCGACCATCGCCCTGGCACTGGCGGCGCGGGCCCACGCCTTCCTGCGCGGACGAGGTTATGTCACGCCCCAGGACGTCAAGAGCATCGGCATGGATGTCCTCCGGCACCGGGTGAGCATCACCTACGAGGCGGAGGCGGAGGAGAAGACGGCGGAATGGATCGTGCAGCGGATCTTCGACGAGCTCCCGGTGCCCTGAGCCCGGCCCGTCCATCCTCCCCGCAGGACTGCCCCCGCGATGATTCCCAAGGAATTGCTCCGCAAGATCCGCCAGATCGAGATCCGGTCACGCCGGCTCGTGGCCGATTCCATTGCCGGGCAGTACCACTCGGCCTTCAAGGGCATGGGCATGGATTTCGACGAGGTCCGTGAGTACCAGCCGGGAGACGAAGTTCGGACCATCGACTGGAATGTCACGGCGCGGATGAATCATCCCTTCGTGAAGAAGTTCCGGGAGGAACGCGAGCTGACCGTCCTGCTGATGATCGATCTCAGTGCCTCGGGACTGTTCGGGTCGGTGGATCAATCCAAACGCGAACTCGCCGCGGAACTGGCCTCCGTCCTCGCCTTCAGCGCCATCCGCAACCAGGACCGGGTCGGTCTCGTGCTCTTCACCGAGACCGTCGAACATTACCTCCCTCCGCAGAAGGGCCGCCGTCATGTGCTCCGGGTCGTGCGCGACATCCTCTGTCATCGTCCGACCTACCGGGGCACGTCGGTGAATGGAGCGTTGGACTTTGCCCGACGGGTCCTGCCGCACCGGGCCGTCGTCGTCCTGGTTTCGGATTTCCTTCCCGAGACCCAGCCGAGCCGTTCGGAGATCATGGCCCATCTGAAGCGCAAGGTGCTGCATAGCGAGACACTGGGACGCATTTCGGCGGGGGCACTCCGACAGTTGTCGCGTCGGCATGATGTGGTGGCGGTGCAGGTGGTGGATCCGTACGAACTGGTGTTGCCGAGCCTGGGGCGGCTCCTGCTGCAGGACGCTGAGACGGGCGAGGTGGTCGAGGTGAACACCCATGACCAACGTCGGGTGCACGCCTTCAGTGCCCGCGCCCGCAAGACTCAGGAAGAGCTGGATCGATTGTTCCGGGCATCCGGCGTGGATTCCCTGCGGGTCCGCACTGACGAGTCCTATGAACGGGCCTTGGCGGATTTCTTCGACACACGCGAGAAGAGGAGGCGTCGATGAAGGCTGCGTGGTCTTCTGGGCGTCTGCCAATGGTCGTGGCGGTTGGCCGCCTGCCCTCAGGCGGCGGACGGGAAATGGCTGGAGAACGGGGGGAGGAGCAGCTTGCCCCTCCTGGGATGGGGGGCTCTTTGGCCAGGGTGGGGCAGTACCGGCGGGCCGCCGGTACCCCCGCTCTGCCTGCCTGGGTCGTGCTCTGCGTGTTGTGGTTTTGTCTGGTGTTGCCGGTGTCCGGGGCCGGGCCGGAGACCAACGCGACGCGCAATGCCCGGGCACCCATCCTGGTGCCGGCTCCGGCGGGGGCGAGCAACGCGGCTCCCCGCATGCCGTTGCAGGGCGAGTTGCAGCGTCCGGTGGAAATTCCGGATCCGTGGCGACGCGTCTGGCCGGTGGCCTTTGTGATCCTGGTGGCGGGGGCGGCGGTCGTGGCCTGGTGGCGTTGGACGCGTCGGGTACCGGCGGTTCGTCCGCCCGAACCGCTGCCGGATCCTGCGACGGTGGCGCGCTCGCGGATCGAAGCGGCGCGGGGCCTGATGAACGATCCCCGGGCGTATGCGGCGGAAGTCTCGGATGCAGTCCGACAGTACCTCGAGGCGCGGTTCGGACTGCGGGCTCCGGAACAGACGACCGAGGAATTCCTGGTGGGCCTGAGCCGGCGTCCGCTGCTGGACGTCCGCCATCAGGGACCGTTGATCGGATTTCTGGAGCAATGCGACCTGGTGAAGTTCGCCGGTTGGCGCCCGGGTGCGCAGGAGTTGGACGGGTTGGAAGCGGCGGCGGTGTGGGTGGTGGACGAGACGGCGGCGACGGGACCCTGGAAGACGCCGCCGGTGCAGCCGCCGGGAACGGGAGGTGACCATGCGGTTTGATTCCCCGTGGTGGCTGCTGGGGTTGCTGTTGCTGCCGGCGCTGTCGTGGCTGCGCAAGCGCTGGGGCCGTGAAGCGACGTTCGTGTACTCGTCCGTCGGCCTGGTGAAAGGGATCACGGCCTTGAGCCGATCGCGGGCGGGAACGGTGTTGCGCGGATTGCGCTGGGTTGCGCTGGCGCTGGTGTTTGTGGCACTGGCACGACCGCAGGCGGGGCAGGGCAAGGCCCCGATCCGGGCCAGCGGAATCGACATCGCCGTGGCGCTGGATCTGTCGGGCTCGATGTTGGCGGAGGACTTCGAACTGAATGGGGAGCGGGTCAATCGCATCGCCATTGCCAAGGACGTGCTCAAGTCCTTCGTCGAGCAGCGGCCGAGTGACCGGTTCGGTCTGGTGGTCTTTGCCGGGCGCGCCTACATCGCGGCACCGCCGACGTTGGACCATGATTTCCTGCTGAGGAACCTGGTCCGGCTCGACACCTTGAACGAGCAGGGAACGGCGATTGGATCGGCGTTGTCCACGGCGGTGAACCGCCTGCGGGAACTGCCGTCGAAGAGTCGCATCGTGGTGTTGATGACCGATGGCCAGAACAACGCCGGGAGCATTCCGCCGCTGACGGCGGCGGATGCGGCGAAGGCGCTCGGGGTGAAGGTCTATACCATCGGGGTGGGTACCCGGGGAACGGCCCCGACGCCGGTGGGGTTCGATCCATTTGGGCGGAAGGTGTACCGGCAGGTACCCGTGGACATTGATGAGGCGACGCTGACGCAGATTGCCGAGAGGACCGGGGGTAAGTACTTCCGGGCGGACACGACCCGGACCCTGCGGGGCATCTACGCGGAGATCGATCGACTGGAGAAGACGGAGATGGAGACGCAACGGTTTGCCTCGTGGGAGGAACTGATGATGTACGCGGCGGTGCCGGCGCTGGTGCTGCTCCTGCTGGAGATGCTGCTGGGCAACACCGTCTGGAGGAAGCTGCCGTGAAACCCCTGTTCGTTCCCTTTGCGGTCCCGGTGTACCTGGTGCTGCTGGTGGTGCTGACGCCGATGGTGGCGCTGTTCCTCTGGTGGACGTGGCGGATGAAGCAGCGCGCCATTGCCGGGTTCGTCCGTTCCCGCTTGCTCTCCCAGTTGACGGTCGGGGTGAGTGTCTGGCGACAGCAGGTCAAGCGGTGGTCGCTGGCGGTAGCCACTGCGCTGCTGCTGCTTTCGCTGGCCCGTCCGCTGTGGGGATTCATCGAGGAAGAGAGTCGGGGCTCCGGTCTGGACATCATCGTGTGCTTCGATGTCTCCCGTTCGATGCTGGCCACGGATCTGAAGCCGAACCGACTCCAGCGGGCGAAGCTCGGTTCCTATGATCTGGCGCGATTGACCAAGGGCGATCGTCTCGGGTTGGTGGCCTTCGCCGGTTCCGCGTTCCTCCAGTGTCCGCTGGCGCTGGATCCGGAGGCGTTCCGCCAGTCGGTCACGGCGCTCGATACCGACATCATTCCCGAGGCGGGCACGGCGTTGGCCGACGCCATCCGTGAAGCCCGACAGGCGTTCAACAAGGAGTCGGGGGCTTCCCGGGCGATCGTGGTGCTGACCGATGGCGAGGATCACGAACCGGGTGCGCTGGAGGCGGCGAAGGAGGCGGCCAAGGATGGGATCCGGGTGTACACGCTGGGCCTGGGCTCGGCCGAGGGCGAGTTGCTCCGGACGAGCGATCCGTATGGGAACCCGGTGTTCGTTCGCGACGAGAGTGGCAACGTGGTGAAGAGCCGGTTGAACGAGGAGTTGCTC
>CAMCFL010000413.1 GCA_945873715.1 Akkermansia muciniphila | reverse complement strand
CCGGCGACCTTGAGGAACCCAGGCAGCCAGGAGAGGCGCGGTGCGGAACCCGGAGTGGGACTGCCGCGCAACGAGGCCAGCCCGGTCAGGAGCGTGGCACCGGAGGAAAGCATCGACCCGTAGGTCTGTGTCCGGGAGATGAGGCCATGGACGAGCGTGCCGCACTGGTTCAACTGGGCAGTCAACTGGGCCCGCTGGAGTTCGCTTTCGGCGACCAGCAACTGTTTGCGGAGCTTCAAGGCGGTCATGCCAGGGTCTCCTTGAGGACTGTGTGGTCCTTCCGCAGTTGGTCGAGCGAGGCCCCGAGGGAGCGCCAACCGCTCAGCCGGTCATGAAGGCGCTGGGCCATCCAGATGCCGGCGAAAAGGTAGAAGGCACCCAGCACGAAAAGGATGGTGGCCGGGGAATAGGCCCAGAAGAGGACGACCATTCCCGCCGACAGGGTCAGCAGCGCCAGAAGCGCTGCCACAGCCGCTCCCGCCAGCCACAGGACGGAGCGGAGCAGGTGATCGCGTTCCTCCATCAGTTCCACCGTCAACAGTTCGAGCCGGTTTTCCCCGATGGAGAGGAGTTGGCGCGCGACCTCCTTCGAGGTGCCGGCCAATTGCCCGAGGCTGACGGTGGAAGCTTCCATGGGAGGTGTCAGTTCCGGTTGCACTGACAGCGGCGGCTCAGGAGGAACCCGGCGAGGGCACCCAGGCCGACCCCCATGGCGATGGCGGGGTAGGGGTTCCGGTGGACCGCTGCATCGGCGGCGCGGGCACCGTCGGCCGCCTGCTCGGCGACGCGTTCGCAGACTTCCTTGCCGCGTTGGAGGGCGGCAACGAGCCGGGTGCGGGCGGCCTCCACCTTGTCACCGGCGACGCCGGCGGTGGCGGAGAGCAACGCCTGGGCGTCCTCGGCGAGTTGGGTCATGTCGTTGTGGATGGCTTGTGTCTGGGGATTCATGGGAATTTTTGGAATGGGAGTGAATGGATTCAATGGAAAGGGAGATCAACCCAGCCGGTTGCCGCGAAAGCTGAGGGCCAGGCCGGTGACGGCGGCGACGGCACCGCCGATGAGCATCCAGACCGACTTGTCCGTGGGCGATCCGGTGAAGAACCGCGAGACGTCGGAACTGAAGGAATCCATGGCGGTGATGCCGAGGACGATGAGGACGATTCCCCCGACGAGGAGGGCAATGCCGATGGCTTTGTTCACGGTGCGACCTTCTCGCTCACCCACTTGCGGGCCTCGGTAAAGCTCTCCTTCATCTGGGCGTAGGCTTCCTTGGAACCGGCCTTGACGCTGTCCCAGGAAGATTCGGTGGCGTCCTTCACGGCGTCCAGTTGCGTTCCCAACTTCGCTGCCTGGTCGCGCAATGCGTCCAGCCTGGGCTTGGCGTCGGCCTTCACCGCATCGCTCGATCGCCCGATGCGGCTTTCAAGGGCGTCGAGTTCCCGCAGGATCTCGGCCCGCTCGGCCTGCATCGCCGTCGCGAATTCCGCGCGCTGGGCATAGGAATAGTCCCTCGTGTCGTAGGTGGTTCGCGCGGGCTTCATCGAATCGACGGTGGTGGAGGGCACGCTGGTGTCGGGTCGGTCGCACCCAACAAGGAGCGCGGAACCGAAGATCAGGAGGAGGAGAATCTTTGATTTCATAGGGAGTTCGGGAATGGGAACGATGGCAAGGAAAGCGATGTTGGGAGGTCTGCCCCGGAGTGGCGGGGACGCTGCGTCCGCCGAAGGCAGCGGACCTGGATCCTAACGGCGGCGGCCGGAGAGCAGGTTGAACAGGATCATGATGATGGCGAGCACCAGCAGGATGTGGATGAACCCACCCAGGGTATAGCTGCTGACGAGACCGAGCAGCCAGAGGACGACCAGGACAACGGCAATGGTATAAAGCATGGCAGAGGAAGTGGTTTTGGATTCAGTCTGGACCCGCCGTCTCCCCGCCCAGCGGCGAGGAAGGACAGGGTAGGAGGAAATCAGTTCGAGACGACCGGTGCGCCGATGGTCATGTTGTTCTCGACGCGGGTGACGCCGTTGATGTCGCCGACGAGCTTGGTCACCAGACTCTTCTCGGCTGCGTTCCTTGCGATGCCCGTCACCGTGACCACGCCTTCCCGGGTCGCGATCCTGGTCTTCACGGCGCTGGTCGAGCGATGCGACATGAGGGCGCCGCGGACCTGGGCGGTGATCGAAGCGTCGTCCAGCTTCTCCGCCGTGCCTTCCTGGGGCAGCGCAGGCGTCTGGGCGACGGTCATCTCGTTCTTCACTTCCTTGACGCCCTCGACGTCGGCGGCGTACTCGGCGGTCAGTTCCTTCTGGGCCACGCTGGTCGCTTCGCCGCGCAGGCTGACAATGCCGTCCTTGACATACACGTCGGTCGCACCGGCCTTCACGTTCCGATGGAAGAGCAGGGTGGTCTTCACCTTGGTGGAGATCCACGCGTCCGAATGTTCCGCCGGCTTCTCCCCCCGGACGATCAGTTGATTGACCACGCCCTTGACCCCGGGGAGATTCTCAACGGTGTTCTCGGCGAGCGATCGGTGTGATTCCTCCAGCACCGTTCCGGACAGAACCACGATGCCATTCTTCGATTCCGTGCGGATGGAGTCATCCTTCAGATACGTCTTGAAGACGTGGGATTTCCTGGCGGCGGCTTCGATGCGATCGTCCGTCTCCGAGGCCTGGAGCGAGAGACTGGTCAACAGGATCGTGCCCGTGACGAGGGAGAGGGCGATGGAACGGGAAGTTTTCATAAGGCTGGTTTTGATCCGGAGGCACCATCGCCTCCGTCACTCATGCAAGCTACGGACCACCCGCCTGATGCTCCATGGGGTCTAACCCCCGTGGAGGGGCAGAACGGTTGCGGGAACGAGCGATCGGAGGGACGAGTTCTTCGAGTTCGTGAGCGTCCCCCGCCCGACTGAAGTGAGCCTCGTGACCTCGTCGCCTACGGGTACCCAAAACGCCCGCAGAAGGCAGCGGGGGTACGAGGGAGGCCGAGTGCCCGGAAATGAGAAGAACCCCACCCATCCGTTGCGCGGATTTGTGTGGTTCGTGTGCTTCGTGGGCAGCATCCAACGGTGCCACATCCTTACGGCTGGGAACCCACGCGGATGACCGCGCTGGATCCGACGTCGTCCGCCGGGCTGTAGGTCAGGCCGGGAGCAGTGACCCCCGTGACCTGAAAGGACACATCCCCGGAACCCTTGAGGCGGGCCGAGGTGAAGCTGACGGAACCATCACTCGAAGTGATGCCGGAGATCGTCCCCGTGGCGAGGAGACCCCAGATCCCGCTGACCGTCGCCCCAGGGACCGCCAGGCCGTTGAGGTCAGTGATCGTCACTCGGGACAAAACGGCATTCCAACGGGCAGAGCGGACCACGGAGAGGTTGAGTTCCCCGATCCGGATGAACAAGGCCGGATCGTTCGCAACGTCAACGTACGGCATCTGTCCGGCCAGGACATACGTTCCGAGCGAAGCAGAGGACGAATAGCCGTCGAAGAACGGGTCGCCGTGCCCTGACGGACGGATCTCGAGGTAATAGGTGCCAGCTGGAACCAGCAGGGAAATGGACGCGGAAAGCGCGGTCTCGGGATTCGATTCTGCGATCCGACTTCCGTTGGCATCGTAGAGCACCAGGAGGATATCGAGGTTCGGAGAACGGGAATCCGGGAAGCCATCCAACTGGATCGTTCCCGCTTCGGTCCTGAAGGCGAAGACGTCGACATCGGTCTGGGTCTCGATGATTCCGACAGAAGCAAAGGAGGCGCCGGAAGGCATCACGGTGGCCATCGCGCGGGTGTTGCCGTGGTCATCGGCCCGACGCCCGACGAAGGATTCGATAAGTGCTTTTGGGGGCAGGGTTGGAGGTTTAGACCGTACTCGGTTTTTGGGTGGGCGCGCAAAACCCCCAAGGCATCCCTGGTCAACGGAAGGGGTCCCATTGAGCCCGGGGATGCTTTGGGGGCAACGTATTGTTT
>CAMCFL010000412.1 GCA_945873715.1 Akkermansia muciniphila | reverse complement strand
GGCGGACCGTATGCCCGGGTCTGGCCATCGATCTTGTAACCCACCTCGGCATCCACCGCCCTCGACCACCGGACGTAGTTCGCCACATACAGGTCGAGGTCACCGTCCCGATCGAAGTCCACCCAGACCGCAGCGGAACTCCAGTCGGCCGGGTCCCCGGCAATTCCAGCCGTGGCGGAGATATCCTCGAAGCGCAGACCTCCGAGATTGCGGAACAGACGGGCACCGCCAATGCCGGTTACCAATAGATCCGGACGTCCATCGCCATCGGCATCGCCCACCGCAACCCCCATTCCATAGAACGGGGCCCCAAGACCGGAGGCCGCGGTCACGTCAGCAAACTTGACCGCACCCGGTGCGGAATCGTTGCGGTAGAGGATCACGCCCGGCGGTGGCGAGGCCGCCCCCGGCGGCTTTGCCCAGGGCCAGTGCGATCCATTGACGAACACCAGTTCCGGATCGCCGTCCCCGTCCAGATCGGCGAACGCAACCCCGCCACCCATCGTCTCGGGCAAAAGCTTCTCGCCGGTCGCACCCGTCTCATGACGGAAGGTGATGCCGGCAGCGGCCGTAATGTCGGTGAAGACCATCCGAGGCATCTGGGCGGCCGCTGCGTTGGTGGCCACCTTCGGTGCCGCCAGTTGCGTCACGCGCACCTCCTTCTGGACCTTGCGCTGCGTCGCCCACCACCACCCGCCACCGCCCACCGCACCGAGCGCGAGGACGACCAGCAACGACCGCAGCACGGCACGGCCGATGACCGAATCGTCAGACTGGACGAAATCTTCCGGCTCGTCGGCCGGGTTGGGGGGGAGGTTTTCCTGGCTCACGGTTGAAGGGATCGGACGAGGTGGTCGGTCGCTGGGGGGGATGCGGCACTGCGCGCACCCAGGGTGTCGGGCGCGAGGCCGAAGCTTCCCGGGCGATGCAGGTCATAGATCACGACCGCCTGGGCGGCCCGGTCGGCGGCGGGATTGGCCCGACGCGCCACGGCAACCGCACGGTCGCGGGCGTTGTCATCGGGACGATACCGCTCGTGCAAGCGCCGATGTTCGGCGGACTTCTCGCGATCCCCCAACTGCCCGTGGATCAGGGCGAGATTGTAGTGGGCGGTGACGTTCTCGGAATCAACGGCAAGGGTATCGCGAAAGCGCTTCGCAGCGGCTGCGAGCAATTCCTTCTGACGGGCCGGATTGGCCCGCTCCATCTTGGCCCGTTCGAAAAGCGTCTGGCCGAGTTCATTGATCACCTCGTAGTCGCGGCTGAAGTTGAAGCCGCGCTTGTCCAACTCGGGATACCGATCCTCCAGGATGCTGCTGAACTCCTGGATGGCGCGATCGAGGAAACCATTCTGCTTGTTCACAAGCCCATTCAGCCAGGCGATGGTCCAGCGGTTGCCGGCCGGGGTGAAGCGATTGGTGTCATTGGCCCGTTGGAGGGCGGCGACCGCATCGGCCAGTCGTCCCTCCTTGAAATAGACCCGGGCCAGATTCAGCGGTCCATCGGCACGGCCCAGACGTTCCACCTGCTCGAAGGCACTGGCGGCCTGGATCAACTCACCCTTCTCGCTGCCCTTGTCCCCCTTGAGGAAAAGCCCAATCCCGTAATCGTTCCAACGCTGCCACGGGACGATCCCCGACGGGGCATTGGTGGCGACCGACCCACCGGCAACCGGCAGCAGGATCGAGTCACTGGCCATGACCGTGATCGGCAGGTCGTTGGTCAGAACGAAGGGAGCTCCCCGCGAGTAATTCGTCCCGCCGTAGACGTAGTTCAGGTAGATGGTGTCGAACTTCCGATAGTTGACCTTCGCCTCCACCTTCAACGGCCCCTTGACCCCCGCCGGCACGGCCAACCGGTAGTGCAGGACCGCAGCCGCCCCCGGCGGGATCTGGTTGTTGTAGAGGGGCACGAAAATGTCCTGCGCGTTGCGGTGATCGATCCGGTTCCCATCCCGGTCGAGCATGTACACGTTGATGAAGTGGGACCAGGGATCCACCTCCCCGTGCCTCCCCATTCCGCCCGTGCGGCCGATCACCTTTCCATCCGCGTCGGTCACCCGGACGTCCGCCCAGAGTTCGTTCGAATCGACCGTTCCCTGCGTCAACGGATGCCCGAGCTTCACCGTCCGGACCACCGCCTCCAGGAGGTACGTCTGTCCCGGCTGGACCACCGGCGTGGCAGGTCGGATCGGGGCGATCAACTTTCCGTCAATTCCCCCGCCCTCGCGCAACCCAAACAGGTCGATCCGTACCGAGTCCTTCATGAACTCCTGGTGACGTCGGATGATCTCCGCGCGGACCTCTGGCGGTTCATTCCGACGCGCGGCCACGCCGGTGTTGGCGGAGGGAAAGAGGTGATCATGCACCGCCCGAAACTGGTTGGTTCCATACTGGCGGGCGGCGAAGTCATCGGACTCCTGAAGCGGCATGTGGCACTCGGAACAGTTGTTCTTCGCCACCTCCGGGTAATAAAAGGCGCGCGCGTTCACCCCCGAGACTCCGCTGAGCAGGAAGGTGTCGTAGTGGTTCTGTCCCCGGAGGAATTCCTTGTAGTTGTTCACCTCGTAGGGAATCCCGACCTTGTGACACGTGGAGCAGAATTCCGCCGTCTTGTGGAACGGTTTGAGGAACGTCTGCTTATGGAACTGCGGCTTGCCCTTCACCAACTGCTTGTTCACCCAGAACGCCAGCGAGTTCGTCGCGGCATAGGCAAACGGGTAATGGATCGGCTCCTCGATCGTGTAGTTCCCGTTCCCGACATTCCCCGGATGCGCCCCCTGAAGCGACGTGATCGAGTGGCAGGACACGCAGGTGATCCCCGCCATGGCCGTCGGATGCCGCTCGAAATCGAAGTTCGGATCATCAAACGCGCCCGAAAGGAAAGGCACCGGATCATGGCATCCTGCACACCAACGCGACATCTGCACGTTGCCATCGCGCTTCAGGGACAATGCCCGGGTCTGTTTGATCGTGAAGAGGTAGAAGGGGTTGTTGAAGGAACTGAAGCGATGCGCCGAATGGACCCAGGACTTGTAGGAGTCCGGATGGCATTCCAGACAGTACTCGTTGTTCATCATCGCCTCGGCTTTCACCCACTTGCCATTCGAGGTCCGGGTGGAACTGGGCGCAAAGTACTTCTCTCCCTCCTTCGGCCCCTTGGCGCTCCAGATGCGCGGGTCATGCCGGTGAAGCGCCACCATCGCCAGCACTGCCGTGCCCACGGCCATCGCCCAGCCAATGCCCACCTTCCAGCGGATCCGGGGCCCGGCAAGCCGATGGAGGATGTAGAGCCACACGCAGAGCACCGGCGCGAGGACATGCGCCCAATAAGCGAGACCGCGACTCCCCTCCGTCTTGGCCGCTACGAACTCCAATCCCTCCATGCGCACCAGCATGAACCCCGACACCAGCACCAGCAGGCTCATGGCGAACAGCGCGTACCCGACATACACCGCCTTCCGGCTCGGCCGGTTCCACGTGTTCATCATGTGGACCACGTTGAAAGCGATGAACGGGACGATGAAGATCACCCCGAGAACGAGGTGGGCCAGGAACTGGATCTGGTAGAAATAGTTCTGGTAACTCACCCCCTTCGACCGCTCCAGCCAGTCGAGGAAAGTCACCGTCATCAGGTAGGCCGAGTTCGCCCCCAGCAGCGCCAGCATCCCCCATACGACGTTCAGGACCACCCGCAACCGCGGCCCCACCGCACGCACGTACTTGCGCTTCGGCGGTGCCCCCCCCGGTTCGGCGGTCCCCGTCGGACCCGGTGTTCCTGATTCTTCCGGACTCTTCACATCCCGTTTCCTATCTGCTGGCTCCCTCCATGAAAGAATCCCGGGGTGAACCGCCGCTTTTCAGGGGTGGAGTGCCGGGGGGAGAGATCCCAGGTGCCAGATCCCAGAGGCCGGTCCCGGGACCGCCGACGTCCTCGCCCGCTTCGTCCTTCCTGCCCTCCGACCAGGCCTCGCCCGCG
>CAMCFL010000411.1 GCA_945873715.1 Akkermansia muciniphila | reverse complement strand
GTGGACGCCGCCCCCCTCAATCCTCCGACTCGTTGGTGGCCGGCTGCATTTCTTCCAACCGACTGGCTTCGCGTTCCCATTCGCTGGTGACCTGTCCGAGGCTGCGCGCGACGATCCGCATCCGTTCCTTGATGGACGACGAACGGCTGCTGGAACCCTGGGTCGAGGGAAGTTTGAGTTCGGCCGTGAGTTGGGTCTGTTCGGCCTCGAGCGCGGTGACCCGGGCCTCGAGGTCCGTGACCTTGCGCTTCTGGACCGAGATCAGGCGTCGGGCCTCGGCCGCCGCCTGACGACGTTCCTTCTGGTTCAGCTTGGGCACGTCGGGCTTGGCGGCCGCCACCGGCTTCGCCAGTTCCCCGGCCCGACCGTCCTTCGGCAGGCCGCCCGGCGCCGAACCCCCGGCGGTCAATGCCGAGCGGGCGGAGCTGGCACGGGATTTCTCCAGGTAATAGTCGTAGTCGCCGGCGTAGGGCGTGAGTTGTCCGGAGTGGACATGCAGGACCTTCGTCGCGATGGCCCGGATGAAATACACATCGTGCGAAATGAAGATGAGGGTCCCGGTGTACTCGGACAGGGCGGCCACCAGGGCGTCGATCGAGGCGATGTCGAGGTGGGTGGTCGGCTCGTCCATCAGCAGCAGGTTGGGCGGATCGAGCAGGAGTTTCACGAGGGCGAGGCGCGATTTCTCACCACCGCTCAGGACCTGCACCGGCTTGAAGACGTCGTCGTCGTGGAAGAGGAAACAGCCGAGCAAGGTGCGGATGTACAGTTCGGTGACCCGTGCCGGCGTATCGACCGCCTCTGCGAGGACCGAACGGCCCATCTGGAGCATCTCGGTCCGGTACTGCGAGTAGTACCCGGGCTTCACCCGCAGTCCCAGGTCTCGCTCGCCGGCCTGGGGCTCGAGCACCCCGGCCATCAGCTTGATCAGGGTGGATTTGCCCGCGCCGTTCGGTCCCACCAGCACGATGCGTTCCCCCTTCACCGCCTCGAAATCGAGGTTCTGGTAGATCGGACGCGGCCCGTACGCGAAGTCCACCTTGCGCAGGGTGACCACGCGATGTCCGGAGGATTCCGGTTGGGGAAAGTTGAACCCGACCGTGGCTGCCGCCGACTCGGGGGCGGCCACGCGTTCCATCCGTTCGATCTGCTTGAGCTTGGCCTGAGCGCGGGTGGCGGTGGTGTTCTTCGCGCGGAACTTGTTCACGAAATCCATCAGGCGCCCGATCTCGCGCTGCTGGTTCTTGAAGGCGGCGGCCTGTTGTTCCTCCTGAGCCTCCTTCTGGTCGAGGAAGGCGTCGTAGTTGCCGCGGTAACGCCAGAGGCGACCGCTACGCAATTCGAGGATCCCGTTCACCAGTTGGTTGAGGAACTCGCGATCGTGGGAGATGACCACGATGCCACCCGGATAATTCCGCAGGTAGCCCTGGAACCAGATCAACGTCTCCAGGTCGAGGTGGTTGGTGGGCTCGTCCAGCATGAGCAGGTCGGGTTCCTGCACCAGCAACCGCGCCAGGTGCGTGCGCATCACCCAGCCACCCGACAACTCCCGTGCGGGCCGGTCAAAGTCGGTTTCCTTGAACGAAAGCCCCTTCAGGATGCGCTTCGCCTTCGCGACCATCGCGCCGTCCATGTGGCCGTGCGCCTCGGTGCCGGTGGCGACCTCGATCACCGTCTCCTCGCCGGCCGGAGCGGATTCCTGGGGCAGGAACCCGACCGTGGCCCCGCGTTGGCGGGTGACCTGACCGGAGTCCGGGGCCTCCTGATCGAGCAGGATCTTGAACAACGTGGATTTGCCGGCCCCGTTCGGGCCCACAAGGCCCAGGCGGTCGGTACGATTGATGGTAAGGCTGACGCCCTCGAAGAGGTTGCGTCCGCCATAGCCCTTGGCGATTTCGGTGAGAGTGAACACAGCGCGCCGCGAAAAATTCGCGAACGGCGACACTCACGGGTCCGGCCTGCGCTTTCAAGGGGTCTGTCGGGTGGGATGGAGGGAAAGATTCAACCGCGGGGTGGGGGATGGCCGCGGAGGGCGCGGATGGTGCGGGACTCCGTCACCGGGTCAGACCGCAGGTAGGATCCGAATTGATCGCCTCAAACGGGGGTACCCGGCGGCCCGCCGGTACTGCGGGAGGAGGGGAAGGAGGATCCCACGCGGAGTCGCGGAGAACGCGGAGTAGAGCAAGGCAGGCAGTTCCATGGAAGCAACGGTGTCGAAGCGATGGGGTCGCGTCTATATTGTTGACATTTGAGGCTGCGCGGATGGTGGGAGGGGTGTGGTGACCCAATAGTCAACAATACGGATGCGACCCCATTCTATGGATGGCTGGGAAAGGCGCGACCCCGGCGGGGTCGATCGGGGGTGGGATCTGTGAACCGGCGGCCGGGGACCGCCGGCTCCTTTCCGGGACGCCTCCGGCGTCGGGGCGCGGCGGTGACCGCCGGCGGTTGGGGGGCGGCCGCGGAGGAGCGGGGAAGCGGAGGGAGACGAAGGGAACGCGGGTTCTGGCGGGTGGGGGGAGAGGGACATCCAGGGCGTTCTATGCCGGAACGATTCAGTACAGGTGAGCCGGAATCCTCACGCGAAGCCGCGAAGGATCACGGGGTTTGGAATTCCGAGCGGAGCCACCCTTCGGTGAACGATCCCAGTCGCGGGAGTCTCCCGAAGATCAGCCGCTTCTTCGCGACTTCGCGGCTTCGCGTGAGATTTTCCCTCCGGTGCAACTGAATCGGGCTGGCTGAAGCCGGGACCCCGAGCGGCCGAGCGGCTGACTCCCGCGTTTGCCCTCGGGTGATTGGCGTGATTTGTGGATGCCGTTGGGTCTTCCGGAGCAAACTTCGAGACCCGAAAACGTCACGGCTTGGGGCTCGCTTTTTCCCCGTGTTCCGGGGCAGTTCCTTGGGTTGAAGATTAATCCTCCCCTTCCCTCCGGGTTGAGCGCGCGGGTGAAGGCGGGTGGCTCCAGGCAAACGATCATGAATTCCACACGAAACCTTGGCAGTTACTGGCGGTTGGCGATGACGTTGGCACTGGCAGGTGGTGCCTTGGGTCCGGTCGCCCTGGCTCAAACCTCCGGGCGTACCCAGATCGAGTTCAGCAGCGCCGGCGGGACGCGCGCCGTGCAGGTGGAACTCCAACCCGAGGGCGTCGGAGGCGATCGGTTGTCCCTCGAATTGGGGTTCCGCTCGGCGGAATTTCCGTCGGCAGGGGAGTTGCACGATTCCCTTTCCGTAACGCTTTACCGCGTCGAGGCACCGGGTTCCACCACGCTGGCGGTGTCGGATGTCTTCGGGTTGCTGGCGTTGCCGACGTCGCCGGGTTCGCTGGCGATCCCGGCGGGAGCGCTGACGATCACCTCGGTGTTGCCGCGGATGGACGCGGTGCCGGGCGAGACGATGGCCATCGCCTACGAAATCCAGGTGAACCTGCCGTCGGTGTACCGCGATCGGCCGTTGGGTCTGTCGATCAGCTTTTTCGACAATGGGGATGGGCTGGGAAGTGTGGGCTACGTCCGGGCGGCGGTGGTGCCGGAGATGGGAACGATCGGGTTGTTGGGGTTGGGATTGGTGGTTCTGGTGGGGATGCGGATGCGCGAAGAGATGGGGACTCGCGGAGTTCGTCCCTCCGGGGAGTGAGCGGGAGATTCTTTCATGAAACCTACTGGTTGGGTGGGGTGGGCGTGGGTGCGCCTGCTCGGGTGGACCGGATTGTTGACAGCGACCTTGCTGGGACAAGAGACACGACCGTTTCAACTGGGTGAACAGCGGCTCGAGTTGACGCCGGCGACCGCCGGCGAAAGCGTTTTCCTGCGTGGATTGCGTCCATTGCCGACGGGCGGATGGTCGGTCGACGTGGTGATTTCGAACGGGGCACCGCGCCTGTTGAAGGGGCCGGTGGTGCTGCGCTTCGATCGCGCCGACGCATTGAACGGGGCCCCGCCGGAATTTCAGCTGGATGCCGCGGGTCGGCCTTTCCGCGATGTGGC
>CAMCFL010000410.1 GCA_945873715.1 Akkermansia muciniphila | reverse complement strand
CCTCCGGGTCCGGGTGGCAAGGCTGAATCCGCAGGCGGACATCATCGAATGCGTCCATCACCCGCTCTACTTCGAGAATGTCTTCGGGGACGACCGCCACGGACTCGACCTCCTGAAAGGCCAGAAGGTCGCTTCGCTCAGCGGCATTGCCCAACCCGAGAGCTTTGAATCGAAGCTGGTGGAACTGGGGGCCGAGATCGTGCTCGCCCGACGGTTCGCCGACCATCACCGCTTCAACCAGCAGGAAGTGCTGCATGCCATCAACCGCGCCAAGAAACGCGGTGCGACCATGCTGATCACCACCCAGAAGGACGCCGTGCGCTTCCCCAAGCTCGATCGACGCGACATCCCGGTCTACTTCATGCGCGTGGAGATCAAGATCGTTGCCGGTGCCGAGGGGTTCGAAGAGTGCGTCAGCCGCATTTGCTTCCGATAGGCGTCACACCTTGGCCAAACGCAGCCCGGAGGCCGCGGCAAGAACGCCCTGGCGAACGTCGAAGGTCAGAAACTCACGTGCGCCAAGCACCAGCGCCGAGGCCACATGAAGCACGTCCAGGCTCCGCGTTCCCGTCGTCTCCGAATGGGCCGCACTCAGACGCTCGGACTCCATCAGGACCTCCGGCCACGAGGGATCCGTCTGGACGAACACCTCGGACGCAAGGTCCGAGAGCATCGCTTGAAAGGCCAGTTCGCGCTGTTCCGGCGTAATCTCCTTCCGAAAGACCCGCAGCCGAAGCGCATTGCGGAACTCAAGGCGATGCAGACCCGTGAAGGGAAGCGGATCCCGCTGCCCATGCATCCAGGCCACCGCCCGCGAAGTATGGGCATCCGGCGTGTGCAACGAGCAGAGAAAGGCGGTGTCGGCGTAGCACTTCATCGATCCCCACGCTCCCCAGCCAGCAACTCGGTCGCGGTCACCGACATCACCTGCTCGCCATAGATGGACTTCAATCGTGCCGCAAAATCCGGCCGGGCAATCCTCCCACGCTTCGCCGGACGGCTCAGCACAGCAACCGGCCGCCCGCGACGTTCGATGAGCACCTTCTCCCCGGCCTCCACCCATCCCAGAACCGTGGTGGTATCGTGCCTCAGATCACGAATGCTTGCCGTCTTCATGCGTGACACAATGAGGTGACACATCCGATCCGTCAATCGACAGGACACCGATCGGAGGGACGAGTTCCACGAGTCCGAAAAGGGAGAGGTCGGGCATGGGGAATTCATCGTACCCGTCCCTCAAGGATGGAGGTC
Source organism: Akkermansia muciniphila (assembly GCA_945873715.1). Lineage (GTDB taxonomy): Bacteria > Verrucomicrobiota > Verrucomicrobiia > Limisphaerales > UBA9464 > UBA6176. The sequence continues at coordinate 2,738 of CAMCFL010000410.1, read as the reverse complement.
CAGCAGTACCGGCGAGCCGCCGGCACCCCCGGACAAGAGCCGATAACCCTCGCGAAACGTCCCGAACGTGGGGATCCACCCCGTCTCCGTCCGAAGCCGACGGTTGCTGACGCGCTTGTGCGTCAGGCCGCGTTTCCGGGCGGCATTCTCCTCCTCGCTGGCCACCGGCGGTACCGGCTTCCCGTATTCGTGGGCCAGCCAGGTCACGAACTCTCCCTGCGGCACCGGCTCGTCATCCACCACATTGAACACGCGTCCCGCCACCGAGGTCAGCGGTGCCTCCGCTACCGTCCGCACGGCGGAAGCCACGTCGTCGCGGTGCACCATGTTCACCCAGCGCGAACCATCCCCCTGGATCCGGGCCTCGCCGCGCAACAATTGCTGCAGCTGATGGCCGCGGCCCGGCCCATAAATCCCCGCCACCCGCAGGATCACCGTGGAAGTACCGTTCCCGGAATGCGCGCGCCGCAGCACCTCTTCCATTTCCACCAGCAAGCGACTCGTCTCCGAATTCGGTTCCGTTGCCGAATCCTCGTCCACCCAACCTCCATCCGTCTGGCCGTACACGCTGGTGCTGCTCAGCTGCACGTATCGACCCACGCTCGCCCCAGCCATCCACTCCAAAAGATGCCGCGTTCCATCGCGGTAGATCTGTCGATAGACCTCGGCTCCTCCGCGCGAAGACGACACGGCATTCACCACCACATCCCAATCCCCCGGCCAGGCCAGGACCTCCTCCCGTCGGGTGACATCGCCGGTCACCGTGGCCAGGCCCGCTGTCGTCAGTTCACCCGCCCCGGCCGACGAACGCCGGACTCCGGCCACGAAGGCTCCCCGGGCAACCCATTGGCGACCGAGTTCAAGACCCACGTAACCGCATCCGACAATCAACACGCGCACCGCCCCAACCAACGGCCGGAAGGGAGTCAGGTCAAGTGCGGGGGCGTCCGGGATGGCAGCTTGACACTGCCGGGTCCCCCTGGACCTCGTTGGCCAAACGAAACCCTCACTGAAAATCGCACTTCAAGCCTCGGCATGAGCGTGGATCACACCGTTTGTGAGGGCGAGAGCATCGGGAGCATTGCCTTCGAGCACGGCTTCTTCTGGGAGACGCTTTGGGAGCACGGCTCCAACGCCTCCCTCAAGGAGAAGCGCAAGGATCCAGACGTCCTGCTCGCCGGAGATGTGGTCCATGTCCCAGACCTCCGGGTCCGCGAGGAATCGAAGGGGAGCGATGCCAAACACCAGTTCAAGCGCAAGGGGGTTCCCGCCCAGATCGTCCTGGCCCTCCGCAGACCTTCGGCCAAGTCAGAGGAAAAGGCCGAGGCGACCGGCTCCGGAAATGATTGGGATTTCGACGAGCCAAAGCCGGAGAACCTGCCGGATGAACCCGATCCCAGCGTCCCCTACCAACTCTTTGCCGACGGCCGGATGATCGCCGAGGGCAAGTCCGACGGGGACGGCAAGATCAAGGCCACCCTGTCGCCGGCGGCCCGGAATGGCGTCCTGATCCTGCACCGGGGAACCGCCCGGGAACGGACGATCGAACTGCAGTTCCGTCACATGGATCCCGTCACCGAGCTGTCCGGGGTCTGCAAGCGTCTGGTGAACCTCGGCTACCCCTGCCCCACCGATTCCAGGGAGATCACCCCCGGGATCCGGTCGGCGCTGACGGATTTCCAGACTCGAAACTCCCTCAAGATCTCGGGTGAACCGGACACGGCCACCCAGGACAAGTTGAAGGAATTGTACGGCGGTTGAGGCAGTGGAACTCCGTGTGGCAACCTCGTTATGGCGGCAACCAAGATCCGGATTGAACTGAAGTCCGTGCAGGTGCACGACGACGCCGACCTCATCGGCGCCAGCGAATGGATCTTCAAGGCCACGGTGCGCCGCGTGGCCACCGGCGAGTCCCTCGCACTGGGCGATCCAAAAAAGGTGTTTGAAGCCACCACCGGAGCGTTGCTCGCCATCGGATGGAGCCTCGATCTCGACCTCCTTCCGACCGACACCCGGATCGAGATCCGGGTGGACGCACGGGACGAAGACCTGATCGTGGACGACCAGGTCGGGTGGGTCCGCGCCATCCTCAACATCCCGATCGTCCACGCCTACGACCTCGCGCTCCAGTCGAACACCGGCAATTACACGGCCGCCATCCTGGTCCACGTCCTGGCAGAGGACGGCGCGGCAGCCGGCCCGGTGACCACCATCCTCCAGCACTCGGGTTCCAAGACCTACAACACGATCAACGATGCGATGCTGTCGAAGATGGTCCACATCTGCCCGGTCATCCCGGTGCCGTGGACCACGGGCATCCCCCCCATTGCCAAGGGAGTCCAGGGACTGTCGGCTTCCCCGCAGGTCAACCTCGGCATCGCCGCCGGCACCACCCAGCTCAATGCCCTCGTCAATCCCTCGCTGATCCCGGTGCTTCTGACCTCGGATCCGGAGTTTGCCAATCGTTGCGCCCGGATCCGGATCACCCAATACCGGCCGGCCGACCTGGACCTGGCCAAGCTGATCTGGAAGGCCGCCACTCCCAACATCAAGTTCTGGAACGGTGCCACCAGCAAGACCGAGATCACCGGTGGCCAGGAGGTGAACGCCTACGGTGTTCTCGCCGGCTCCGCCGACGAGGAAGGACTGATCGAGGTCCGCTGGGATGGCGAAGGCAAACCCCTGCTGGCCCTCTACCGCGTCTGGGTCGGCAAACCCAAACAGGTCACCGTCCGCGC
>CAMCFL010000409.1 GCA_945873715.1 Akkermansia muciniphila | reverse complement strand
AGGTCACCCACGTCTTCCTCAAGCCGGACAGCGAGGACGACATCCGCACGTGGGCCACCTCCCTGAAGGAATCGAAGATGACCGTTTACCGCGATGCCGACGCCCGGTTGGCCAAGGCCTTTGGCGTTCCAGACGGATACCGGTTCCACGGGCAGGTGGTCCACTTTCCGGCCCTGATCCTCCTCAATCCCGAGGGCAAGGAAGTCTTTCGCCACGTGGGAAAGAACAACGGCGACCGACTGTCCTTCGACACGCTGAAACAGAAGCTCGCCGAACTGAAGAAGTGATCGCCTCCAAATGATCACGATCCCCGCCTGCTCTGCCCTGCGGATCCTCCTCTGCTTCGTCCTGCTCCTCGCCGCCCGCCTTGGGCTCGCCGGGTCCGCGGACCCAGCCCCGTCCGCACCGCCACCCCCCAACTTCCTGATCCTCCTGGCCGACGATCTCGGGTTCTCCGACCTCGGCTGTTACGGCGGCGAGATCGCCACCCCGCATCTCGACGCGCTGGCGCGCGGAGGGTTGCGGTTCACCCAGTTCTACAACACCGGCCGCTGCTGGCCTTCGCGCTCGGCGCTCATGTCCGGACATTACCCACAGCAGATCCGGATGGATCCGCCGCGGGGACGCCTCCCCGACTGGGCACGCCTGCTGCCCCATCATCTCAAGCCCCGGGGATACCGCAGCTATCACGCCGGCAAGTGGCACATCATGGGGGCTCCCAAGGTGGTGGCCGACGGTGGCTTCGACCGCTCCTACCGCACGACCGACGACGACCGGAACTTCAATCCGGGCAATCATCTGGAGGACGATCGTCCCCTGGGACGCGTCGCGCCTGGCTCCGGCTATTACACCTCCACCGAGTACGCCAACCGCCTCATCGGTTACCTGCGCGAGCACGCTTCGGAACATCCAGCCAAGCCGTTCCTCGCCTACCTCGCCTTCACCGTTCCCCATTTCCCCCTCCAGGCACCCGCGGAGGACATCGCCCGGATTGCCGACCGTTACTCGGTGGGCTGGGACGTCATCCGCGAACGACGCGCCAACCGCGCCCGCCAGATCGGACTGTTCACCGGAGCGGCAGCGCCCGCCGAACCCGGGATCACCCCCTACTGGAACATGAACCCGGCTGCGCTGCGGCAGGAGATCGGTGCCGACGAACTTGGTCAGGCGTTGCCCTGGGCGACGCTGAACGCAGATCAACGCCGGTTTCAGGCCACCAAGATGGCCATCCACGCCGCCATGGTGGAACGGATGGACCGCGAGATCGGACGCGTCCTCGACCAGGTCCGCGCGATGAAGGCCTTCACCAATACCGTCATCCTGTTTGCCTCGGACAACGGTGCCAGCGCGGAACTCATCAACCGCGGCGACCGCCATGATCCCAAGTCCGTCCCCGGTTCCGCCGCCAGTTACCTGTGCCTCGGCCCCGGATGGTCCAGCGCCGCCAACAGCCCGTTCCGGCTGCACAAATCCTGGGTGCATGAAGGCGGCATCTCGACGCCGCTCGTCGTTCACTGGCCAGCGGGAATCACCAATGTCGGTGCCCTCCGCCATGCCCCGGCCCACCTCGTGGATGTGGTTCCAACGATCCTGGAACTGGCGGTCGCAACTCCCGTCTTTCCCACCAATGCCCCGCCCATCGCCGGCACGAGTCTCACATCGACCTTCGCCCGCGACGTCTCGCCGTCCCGTCAACCGCTCTATTTCCATCACGATCACAACCGCGCCCTCCGGATCGGCGACTGGAAGATCGTCAGCCGCCGACCCGCCACCAACCAGTGGGCGCTCCATCATCTCGGGGACGACCGCGCCGAGCAGCAGGACCTCTCCGCCACCGAGCCGGCGCGACTCCGGGCCATGGCCCAGCAATGGGAGGAACTCACCCGCCAGTTCGCCGCCGACGCCGCCCGCCCGTAAAGCCTGCCCGGAGCGAGCTCCGCGAGTCCGTGAACCCTCACCGGAACAGGCAGTGCCCACGAATCACACGAATCACACAAACCGAGCGGGAACATTCCTCGAATTGGTGTGTTTCGTGTGCTTCGTGGGCAGACCGCCTTCAAGCCCCAGCCCACGCGGCGAGAACGGGTTCACCGTTGTCATTCCCCCGTCCCGACTCCCACCCTACCGCCATGGCGAAGACGGACTATGTCGAACTGCCCGAGGGCTTGCTGGTGAAGATCCTGTACGAGGATCGGAGCGTGCTTGCCATCGACAAGCCCGCCGGCTGGATGCTCGGCCCGGAGGACGAAGAACACATCCGGCGCAACCTGCATGTGGCGATGACCCTTGGAATCGAGGCCGGCCTCTGGTGGGCCCGCTGCCGGGGACTGCGTTTCGTCCGGTTCATCCACCGGCTCGACGCCCCCACGACCGGCGTCCTGTTGATGGCCAAGAGCCCCGGAGCACTCGCCCCCTACAGCAAGCTCTTCGCGACCCGTCAGGTCGGGAAGACCTACCTCGCCGTCACCGACGGCATTCCCCGGGAACCGGAATGGACCTGCTCGCTCCCGCTGGGGCCCGATCCCGGCACCGCCGGTCGGCACAAGGTGGATGAGGCCCTCGGCAAGCCAGCGGAGACCCGATTCAAGGTGCTCGATGTCCGCCACGGTCAGGCCCTGGTCGAGTGCTACCCCACCTCCGGTCGCACCCACCAGATCCGACTCCATCTCCAGGCGGCCGGATGCCCCGTCGCCGGTGACATTCTTTACGGCCGACATCATCCCTGTGGACTGGGTCTGCGTGCGGTGGAACTGACTTACCCCGACCCGTTCAGCCACCGACCGATCCGGATCCGGGCCGACCGTGTCGAGTTCCAGGCGGCCTTTGGATTCGCACCGATCCCGGGCGCGGCGAAGCCGGTGATGCCGCCGATCTTGGCTGCTCCAATCGTTCCGCCCGCCGCACCCGCCGCTCCCAACCCAAAGCCGCCGCTCCCAGCAGCACGACCGTCGCCTGGTCCAGCACCGGCTCCGGTCGCAGCAGCCAGGGCCCCCACCCGGCCTGGCCCTCCCGCCCGCCCATCGGCAGCACCCCGTCCCGCCAACCGGGTCCAACCAACTCGACCTCAACCCGCCCGCCCTGCCCCGACCCCGCGCCCGGGTTCCGTTCAAAAGCCGTCGGTGAAACCGGATCCCCGCGGCCCGGACGATCGCAGCGGCCTCCGCGTCAAGAAGCCCAGAAGACGGGGGTAGCAGCCCGGGGGGACCGGCAGCCTGCCGGTCCAGTCCCACCGCACCGAATCCTCATTCCAGTCCGTGCTTCGCCTTGAGGCCCTCCATCCGAGCGTCACCGCTTCCACTGGCGACGACGGTGAACCGACCTGCCCAGCGGGCAGCAAACGGACGATCCGGACGAAACTGGCCCTTCAGTGCCTTCCGGAGGGTACTCTCGACCAGACTGGAGACACTGGTCCCCTGGAAATGGGCGGCCCGCTTGGCGTGGCCGGCCAGTTCAGTGTCGATCGTCACCGTGATTCGATCCTTCATGCGCATACGATTCGAAAAGGGATGCGCCGATGCAAGGCAGGGGGAAGACCGTTGCGCCCCCAAGCAGCAGTTCTCATTTTGGAAACACGCCCTGGATCCGGGCTTTTCCGTCTCCCATGGCAAGCGCGTGGATTTCACGCCGGAGGCGTACCAGCGATTAGCCCGGGGTGCGCGAAGCGTCACCCCGGGTCTTGCCGCGAAAATGATTCCCACCCCGGAGGGGTGGCAGAGCTGGCTGCAACCCCTCCGGGGTTGATTTTCCCTCCACACCTAAACCCGGGGTGGCGCTTCGCTTACCCCAGGCTAATTGCTGCCATCCCTCCGGGATGAAGACGCCCGTGCTTTCATTCGGTGCTTTTGTTCACGTACCAGCCGCCCATTTCAAAATGAGAACTGCTGGCCCCCAAGTCGGGCCGCCGGCATCCCCTTCTGAGCGCCCGCCGGAACGATTTCAGATTCCTCCCGACGCGCCCCGCGCTACAACGCCGGGCGTCATGCGTCGTG
>CAMCFL010000408.1 GCA_945873715.1 Akkermansia muciniphila | reverse complement strand
GACCGGGTGACGGCGATCCCGTGGCATTGCCTCTGAGCCGCAACGTTGCTGTTTGGAACCGAAGGGAACAAAGGAAACGAAGCCCGCGGCAGATGAGGAGCCCCGCGCGAACGCTGCGATTCCAGGGAACGATCCGATGCGTCCCGCTCAAGGCCCGTCTGCGAGAGAATGATCCGGCCCCTCCTCCGTTTCCTTCGTTGGCTCCGGTTGAACCCGAACCCCGAAGTTGGCCGCGAGAGAACGCAAAGAACACAAAGTCAGACCGGTCGATCTTGAAGGGAGCAGGGCGGTCAGATCATTTCCCCTTGTGCCCACGTCTTCGCTCCTCTCTTTGCGTTCCTTTGCGGCAATCCAATTTCGGGAGCCGGCCTGGACGCTGAATCGTTCCGGCTGAGAAGGCGCGGGATTGGCTGCGGCTCGCAGGCGGGTCACTCCTTCACCACGCGATGGAAGCGGCGGCCTTACTTCTTCTTGAACGTGCTCACTCGGGGGAAGGCGGGAGACTTGCCGTCGAGCAGGTGGTCATCTTCGCCCTTCAGGTGCTTGTTCAGGAAGGACAGGACGTAGGCATGGATGGTTCGTTGAGCCTCCTGACTTGACGGGAGGTTGGGATTGAGCTGCCAACCATAGGTGCCGAAATCTCCGTGGATCGTTCCGGTGATCTGAGTGAAATAGGCATCACGAACCGCAAGTTTGAAAAGCACGTCTGCAGCGTTGGCGGTCGTGTTCATCGTAAGAGAAGGCTTTTGAAGTCCGGACCGCAACGCCTCCGCTGTCACTATTGTGGGGTCTGCATCGCCGTCTAAACTGATCGCGGCTAAACATCGCGACTCCAAGCGGGAATACTCATAGATGGTATCCGCACCCCAAGACCAGCCCATGACAGCCAGCGACGGCAGACGGAAGGCCCCCTTCAGAACTGAATCTTCCTGATTTAGCCTCCCGAGTTCGTTGACGAGGAAGCCGAGATCCTTCACACGATCCAGTGTTCCGGCGACCGAACCGGCCGGGGTGCCTTGTCTGAACACGCTTCCATCCGGCGAGAGAGAGATTGGAGCATCAGCATGATCGATCGCCACGGTCACGTAGCCGTGACTGGCAAGGTTTTCTGCCAGGTTTTCCTGATCAAGCCCGCCACAGCCACGGCAGTGAGAGTTCACCACTACAGGGTAGCCGTCAGTGCGGGAGCGTAGCGGAGCATCCAGAATGGAGTAGCTGGCAAAACGCGGCGCCCGGTCCATGAACATCAGACCCTGCCCGTCAATCTCGTTTGCATGTTGCTCCGGATCGTATCCTGCGACTTTCTGGCCGGAAGCTGGGCTGGCAGGATACCAAACGGTGACGAAGAACGAGTTGTTGGTGGAAATACCGAAGCGGTTGCGGCGTGACGGGTCGAACAGGAAGCGCCGCACGAGTCCGACCGGATACGGCCCCGTCGGCGGGATGCTGGGCGTGACGAACGGCGTGGGGTTCACGCGGTAGAACCGGGTGGTCGCCTCCGGGGCGGGCAGGTCGTTGAAGACCGGCGGGTTGGTTGAGTTGTTGCGGTAGCCCAGCAGCTTGAGCGGCTGCCACTGCCACAGGTCGCTGGAGCCCTCCAACTGAAAGATGCTGTAGTAGGGCAGGAGCGCCTATGCACGCCTCCTTGGAGGTCCAGTTGGAGCGTGCCATCTGCCTTAGCCTGGATGCCTTGGAAGCGGCGCGGCTCCATGCCCGTCGCATCGCAAATCGTCACCGTGGCCGTCAGGTTTGCGCTCGGGCCGAGCGGCTGTCCGCCGCTCGGGTTGCTCAACGTCACATTGAATATCTGGTCTGCTTCCGCCACCCCGTCGTTCACCACCGGCACCCAGAGCGTGCGGGACAGTTCACCGGCGGCGAAGCTCAGGCTCCCGTTGGCAGCGGTGAAGTCCTCCCCGGCCACGGCCGTGCCATTGGCCACCGTGTAGTCCACCGTGAACGGGTCGAGCAGCCCGTCGTTGCCGCGGGTCACTTCGAGGCGGACGCCTTCCTGGTCTTCATGCACCCAGAGCCGGTTCGGCACGAAGGCGACGCCCTTGTCGTTGTCGAGGATGGTCACGGTGGCCGAGGTCGGGGTCAGTAGCGTGCCCCCGACGGCATCCGAGAAAACGACGCGGAAGTGCTCGTTCGGTTCGTTGAGGCCGTCGTTGAGGAGGGGGATGACAATCAGCTTCACCCGCTCGCCCGCCGCGAACTGGGCTGTGCCATTGGCCGCCACGAAGTCCGCCCCGGCCGTGGCCGTGCCCGCCACCGCCTCATAGCCCACCGTGGCCGGTTCGGTCTCGTCCGGTCCCCGGACGAGCGCGAGCGTGACAGACCCGGTGTCCTCGCCCGCCCGGTAGAAAGTGAACTCGAGCTTGATGCCGTCGTTGTCGCGGAGGGTCACGGTCGCCATCGCGCCGAGAGTGGTGTCGATCGAGGGGTTGGCCAGTTGGACCCGGAAGGTCTCCGCGGGTTCGTTGAGGGCGTTGTTGAGGAGCGGGACGCGGATGGTCCGGTTGGTGATGCCCGGAGCGAACGACAGGCTGCCGGTGGTCGCCGCGTAATCCTCCCCGGCCTTGGCCGTCGCGTCCTCCGTGAGGAAGTCGGCGGTCACGGTGGTGGTGACATCGCCGATTCGCCAGACGGCGATCACGACTTCGGCCGCGCTCTCATCGGCCGTGTAGCTGGTAAACTGGAACCGGATCGTGCTCGCCGCCGAGACGGGAGACACAACGGCGGCCAGGATCACAAGCTGTCGAAGGAAGCAAAGGAGGGCAGAACCGCGTCCAAGTTTAGCGGCAACGCGCAGCACCTCGTTGAGAAAGTGGTCTGTGGTTTTCATAGGCGTGCGGGGGGATCAATCCAATTTCGGCTTCAGGGAAGCTCAACTGCCTTTGGTGACTCATCGGACATGCTCCGTTTCCGGCGATGTCGCCAGCATTCGCCGGAGGCATCACGGATCTGGGCTTTCGATGGGGATCCTACACGGTGGGCGTCCTGCTACAATACAACTTTATCGTGGCGCGTTCCTGCATCCAAGTGATGTCCCGGTTGTTCGGCGACGGAACCCACGGCGGGCTGGATGGGCCGGGCAGGAAGCCGCTTTTGACCAGCGGCGGTGTCGTGCGCTGGTCGAGCCAGCGACGCACTTCGGAATGGCCGTCGGCGAAAGAGAACCCGACGCTGCCGACGGTCGATGCGACGCGACCAATAGCCGCGGAACGCAAGCTCTGGGGTTCGGCATCCCGGAGGGATCCCAGCCATTAGCCCCGGGGTGGATCACCCCGGGTACCGGGCAGAAGAAGGACCCAAACCCCGCAGGAGCCTCAGAATCGGACCGGCGGATGCAGCTCCGTCCAACTCTGCAACCCCTCCGGGATAACGGACTCCCCCGCGGCTCCGTCCAACCGCGAAATGAATCGGGCGTGGTCACTCACTCGTGATCCACGCCCATCCTCGCCCGATCCATTCCGTTTTGGTGTTGGGCGCATAAGCTCTTGCAGTTGCGTGAACCTCCTCTTTCACTCAATGCGCGTTCTCATGCTGGCTCGGCCGCCCCTCCAGCCACCGTTCTGCTCAAGGCTGACCTGGGGCCAGCAGAATCCGGAAACCGAGGAGGCTGCCCCGGTCGCTCAGGGAAGCGGAGCGGCGCGCTGACCGGCAGTACCTGGCGCCGCCGCCGTCGCCGAGCCAGGAGCCGCCGCGGATCACGCTGTGCGAGCCCGTAGCAGGCCCCTGTGGATCGATGGCAATCCCACCCGGCAGACGATCCGACCGCCAGTCTTGGCACCACTCCCAGACATTCCCATGCATGTCATACAATCCCCAAGGGTTGGGCAACTTCTGCCCCACCGGATGCGTCATACCACCGCTGTTCGGTGCGTTTCTGAATCAACGACCTCATAGGGCGGTTGATTACGCTGCAAGTGCGGCGATCAGTGTTTAGTGGTTCGTGGCTTCTTTTGCACGCCGGATTCCTGCGTTTGATTTGCC
>CAMCFL010000407.1 GCA_945873715.1 Akkermansia muciniphila | reverse complement strand
CGGGTTACGTCCCCAGAACCGATGGATGTGGCTGGCCGAGGCGCGGGTTCCGATGTTCGTCCTGCTGGTCTGCCTGGGCACCGGATTCTTCCGGATCGTGGAGGAGCGCAGACGGTCGGCCCTGATGCCGCCGCGGTTGCTCCGGGTGGCCATGATCCAGCCGGCGATCCCGCAGACCTTGCTCTGGGATCCAGCCGAACGCGGGAGGTCCTTCGAGGCGGCGTCCCGGTTGTCCGATTCCGCGTTGGCCGCGGGCACGGATGTCCTGGTATGGCCGGAAGGAGAGTTTGGTCTGGATCGCGACCGCTTCCGGGCGGTGGCCAGTCATCTGGAAGCAACGGCGATCCCGTGGGTGTTCACCGCCACGGACAGCGAGGATGCCGGTGGACGCGAGCTCGCCTACAACGCCGCCTTTCTCGGTGGGACGGACGGACGGGTCCTGGAGATCTATCGGAAGCGTCGGTTGGTAGCTTTTGGGGAATACGTGCCGTGGGTGGGTTGGCTGCCGTTCCTCCGGCATCTCACGCCGATCGGGGACGGCTTCGCAGCCGGCGTTGAACCGAAGCGGTTCGAAGTGGGCAATGCCAACGGGAAGGTGGGAGCCGCACCGGTGATCTGTTTCGAGGACACCTTTCCCCACGGCATCCGGGATCACGCCGGGGCGAACGTCGATTTCCTCCTCGAGTTGACCAATGACGGATGGTTCGGGCAAAGCGGTGCACAATGGCAGCACCTCGCCAACGTCGTGTTCCGGGCGGTCGAGAACGACATCCCGATCGTCCGTTGCACCAATAACGGCATCACCTGCTGGGTGGATTCGCTCGGGGTCGTGCGCGAGGTCCTCGGAGGCGCCGGCAGCGCGGTCTATGGCGAGGGATTCCTCATCGTCCAGGTGCCCGTCGGGACCGGTCGGACCGGGGCGACCTGGTATCGTCTGCGTGGCGATGTGTTCGGCTGGGGCTGCGTGGTGTATGCCGGCCTGGCGACCCTGGGTGTCTGGCGTCGCCGCTGAGGCCGGTCGATGCGCGGGGGAATGGGCGGCCCGCCCGTTCCTTCCTCGAAGCCGGAGTTGTTTATCCGCAGATGGCGCAGATTCCGCAGATGGGGAGGCACTCGGAAGCGTCGTAGGCGCGGAATCATTCCCAGCTCGCCGGTGAGCACAACCCGCCGGGAAATGGATTTGGCATCTGCGCCATCTGCGCCATCTGCGGATAATGCTCCGGTTTCCGGTTCAATTCACGGCCGGTCTCGGCGGTCCTTCGTACGGGCGGGCGCCGAGTTCGCGGTCGTACGTCTGATCCACCGTCAGCAGGGACGGATCCGTCGTGGTCGGGGCCGCGATGAATCCGTGGTAACGCCCCATCCAATAGGCGAGCAGCCAGGCTCCCGGTTCCACCACGTCGTTGCCACCGGCACCGCCATCGGCCTGCATCAGCCAACGATCCCAGCGCAAGGGTTCGGTCTCACGTGGAGGGAACGTGCGGGTGCCGCCCTTCAGCGCGGCATAGCCAGGTGGGGTCCGGAGGTCGGCCCGGTGGGAGTTCTGATAGGACCAGACCCGCAGGTCGAGCGGCCAGCCACGGAGATGTTCCACCGAACGGACCGGCTCGGCGTCGTTGCCGGTGAGCGCGCCGTAGAGGTAGTTGAACCAGGGATTCTGTTCGGCCCGGACGGCTTCATAGCTTCGCTCGTAGCCCCGGCGATAGAGGGCACGGAGTTCCGGGTCCTGTTCCAGTCGAAGCAGGTTCCAGTGACTCCAGAAGGCGAGTTCGTCGAGGAAGTGCAGGATGCTCTCGGGGGGAAAGGTGTTTCGCGCGCGGAGCGTGTATCCGGGGTAACCCAGCGCCACCAACTCGCCGTAGGCAGCGGCGAAGCGCGGTTCACCCGTCAACACCTCGGCCGTCTTGACGAAGGACAGCAGTTCCACCGCCTGGAGCCCCCGATCGTACTTGCCTTCGTCGGTCAGGAAATAGTCCGGATCCCATCGACCCCAGCGGGTGGGCTTGCCATCGCGATCGATCAACTTCCAGCGGTTCCTGATCAGATGATCGGCGACCCGGGCGATATGGGTCTTGGTCTGGGCGATCTCGTCGCCTTCCGCCGCGAGGTCGAGGAACAGGCTCAGGGCATAGAAATGGGAACAGAGCTCGTCGGAGGAGGTGTCGCCCTTCCACTCGAACTTTCCGTCGGCCGTGTCATGCCATTCGGCGGCGTAGTTGCCCGAGCCATGGCCGGCCTGGTGACCGCGTTCGCCCTTCGCCCAGACCGAGCGCGCCGGGAAGCCGGGGATGCCCGTCATCGCTTCAAGCCACCGTATGGCGTGCACGGTGTTGGTGGCTTCGCGCCTCGCGGCCGGGTCGCGGGTGACGCCGTAGCGATAGACCTGCGCAGCCAGGTAATTGCCGGAGTAACCCCCGTCGTTGTCGCTCACCTCGCGCACGTACTCCCGGAGCTTTGCGTCCCACTCCAGCTTGTGCACAAAGCCAAGACGCTTCTGTCCCCATTCCTCCAGATGCCGGTCGTAGTACGCGGCCTTCTTCGCCAGGGTGTAGGGCTCATACCGGATGATCCCCAGGCCGGCGTCGGTGGCGAGGTAGACCGTCCGTTCGTCCACGGCGATCGCATGGACCCGCTCACCCGGGATCCAACGCTGGCCGGCGAAGTAGTCGAATCGCCCGTTCACCGACCGGATCGCGCCGCGGGTCGTCCCGACCCACAGGTCGTTGGTGAACCCGGTCGCCAGGCAGAGCGTGTCTTCGAAGGGCAATCCCTGCTCGCCCCGCACCGATTGCATCGACATGCCCCGCAGGACGCCCAGGCCGCGGTCCGTCGCCAGATAGAGCGCCGGACCCTGGCTCAGGAGATCGCGCGTGTTCGACGAGGGCAGGTTGCCCCAGTCCCAGGCTTGATCCGACGGCCAGGTATAGGCATCGACCCCACCGAACACGCCCGCGGCATAAGGTGCCAACCGGCCACGTCCATGGATGAACAGCGTCTCCTGATGTGAAACCACCCGGGTGATGGGGAAGCGTGCACGGTTGGTGGAAAGCAGTTCCAACCCCAGGGCGCTCACACGCCAGAGTTGGTTGCCGGCCGCCACCACGACTCCCTCGCGCGCCTGACAGACATCCGTCACTGCCGCGGTGGACACCGTCTTCCACCCCCCGTCGACGAGTCGATGAAGCCCGGGCGATCCTATGGCCCAAAGCGAACCCGGCGTGACGACGAGTCGCTGAACGGCCCCGGTCAGCGCGGGATCCGGGACCAGCTTGCGACCGTCCAGACGCAGCAGGCCCTTGGAGGTCCCCACAAAGACGCTGCCCTGATGGACGGCGACCGAAGTGAGTGGGTCGGCATGGGCAATCTTGCGGCCGATCTCCTGGAGATAGATTTCATCCGGAACGGCGCGGGGTGCCGGATGGGTGCCGACGATCCCGGCGTGCAGGGCGCCGCCGACGAATCCTGCGAAAGCGACGGCCAGTGGACCAGGCCTCGAAAGGCAACTCAGAAGCGATCGGATACCCATGGCGGCAAGTGGAAACGCGACAGGGGAGGTTGGGGCAATGCAAATATCGTAGGCGACGAGGTCACGAGGCTCATTCTGATCTGGCCGGGGGAGTGCCGCGGAGCAGCGGAGATTGGACAAGGCAGGCGTTTTGCCGCCACCTTGGATGGCGGCTGTGCGAGGGGGTCGGGAGGGAGCCTGAAGTCAGTTACGCGGCGGCGGCGCAAGGCATCCGGAGGTTCTGAAAGCGGGCGCCGGACCCCGCTGAGTTGCGGGGCTTGGTGAAAGCGCTCCCGGATCAATTTTAAATCGGATGGATCTGACCCCTTTAGCTTTGCCTCCGGGACGCTTCCCGCAGTTCGTGAATCGGACAGCGAGGGATACGGCAGGCCGCATCCGGCATGGGCATGCCTCGGAGCGCGGGCGTCCCCGCCCGCCTCCGACCTCCCTTTCCCCCAGGCCTTCTGGCAACTGGAGCCTGGGAACTGGGAACTCTCAGGCGGTCCGCA
>CAMCFL010000406.1 GCA_945873715.1 Akkermansia muciniphila | reverse complement strand
CGGATCACGGAGGAGTTGGCGGATCGAGCGTTGGCGATGCTCGAGATCGACCAGAACGGGCTGGATGAAATGGACAAGCGGATCCTCGAGACCATCGTCGTGAAGTTTGGCGGCGGACCGGTCGGGGTGAATTCGATGGCGGTCGCGGTGGGCGAGGAACCCGACACGATTGAGGAGGTTTATGAGCCGTACCTGATCATGGAAGGGTATCTCAACCGGACCCCGCAGGGTCGCGTGGCGACGGAGTTGGCCTACAAGAAGCTGGGATTGAAGTTCCTGGGGCAGGGAATGCAGGGGCGGTTGGTCTAAGCCGAGGGCTCCTGACGAACCCGTCGCGCGAAGCAGGCGTTGCCCACGAAGCACACGAAGCACACCAAACGAGGACGGGATTCGTGTGATTCGTGTGATTCGTGGGCACATCCGATCTGGGGGACGGTTACGGACTCGCGGAGCTCGTCCCTCCGGGGCCCGTCCCTCCGGTGGGAACGCGGGTCTTCCAAAGGCAATGGGCGCTCGCGTAGGTTGAACGGACATGAGGCCCTCATCGCGGGTGATCTTTGGGGTCGTCCTGGCCAGCTTTTTTTTGTCCGGGGTGGCTGGACTGGTTTACCAGGTGGTCTGGACCCGGTACCTGGCGCTTTTCCTTGGGCACACCAGCTACGCGGTGATGGCGGTGCTGATGGCCTTCATGGGGGGATTGGCGGTGGGCAACGCCTGGCTGGGTCCCAAGGTGGATGGCATGCGTCGTCCGCTGATCCTGTACGCGGGACTGGAACTGGCGATTGGCGTGTATGCCCTGATGTTCCCGTCGTACTTCACGCTTCTGGAGTCAGGCTTCCCGCGTCTGGTGACGGCGGTGCGGCCGGGTCCGGGGCTGTTGCTGGCGCTGAAGTGGGTCTTCGCCGCCGTGGCGATCCTTCCGCCCACGATCCTGATGGGCGCGACGCTTCCGGCCCTGACGCGCTTCGTGACGCGATCGCTGTCGGAGTTGCGGGGTCGGGTGGCCGCGCTGTATGCGATCAACAGCACCGGTGCCGTGGTGGGGGTGTTGTTGGCGGACTGGTGGTGGATCCCGACCTATGGGCTGGAAGCGGTCGTGCAGGTGGGGGCGGCGATGAGCGTCCTGATCGGGGCGACCGCCTGGTTTCTGGTGGCGCGGAAATGGGATCTGGCAGTGGGAGTGCCGGGGGGCGTCGGCGAATCGGAGCGGTCGGCGATGGAGGGCCAGGGAACGGTCGAGCCCGGCGAGGTCTACACCCCGATGCAACTGCGGTTGGCGGTGGTGGGAATCGGGATCTCCGGATTCGTGGCGATGCTGTACGAGGTGGCCTGGACGCGGTTGCTGGGGCTGGCGCTGGGGTCCACCACCCATGCGTATTCGCTGATGTTGGTGACCTTCATTGCGGGGATCGCGGCAGGGGGATGGGTCATCTGTCGGTGGAAGCCGAAGGTGGACACCCTCTCGGCATTTGCCTGGGCCGAGATCGGCCTGGGCGGTTCGTTGCTGGTCTCCCTCTTCTTTTACGAACGTCTGCCGTATTGGTTCCTGAGGATTGCCGGACATTTGAACCGGACTCCGGAGACGTATCCGGTCTATGAGTTGGTCCAGGGGTTGGTCTGTTTTGCCGTGATGTTCGTCCCGGCGGTCTGCCTCGGGACCACGCTGCCATTGGCCAGTCGCGTGGCCACCGTCGAGTTGGCGCGGACGGGTCGGTCGGTGGGCCGGGTGTTCGCCGTCAACACCCTGGGGACCGTGCTGGGAGCGGCGTTGACCGGGTTGTTCCTGCTGCCGCAGCTCGGGCTGGCCCGGACCTTTGGGCTGGGCATTGGACTCAACCTCGCCGTCGGCGGCGTGATCCTGGCGTGGAATCGCGAGGCGCGGTGGCGTCCGGCCGTCTGGGCGGGCCCGGTGCTGGCGGTCGCGGCGGGTCTGCTGATCTCGGCGCAGTTCACCCCGGGCTGGGATCGGTCGATGGGGTTCGCCTCCTGGCGATTGCCGTCCGTGCCGGCCACCTGGGAGGACTATGTGAAGCTGGGACGCCAGTTCACACCGCTCTCCCTGCGGCACGGGGCGGGATCGACGGTGTCGGTGGTGCAACAGGGGGAATTGGGTGCCGGGGGATTCGTCAGCCTGCGGGTGAACGGCAAGCCCGACGCCAGTTCGGGCAGCGACATGAGCACGCAGATCTTGCTCGGCCATCTCCCGCTGCTGCTGCATGACGCGGCGAAGGAAGTGATGGTGATCGGATGCGGGAGCGGGGTGACGGCCGGAGCCGTCCTGCGACATCCGCAGGTCACCCGACTGGATCTGGTCGAGATCCTTCCCGAGGTGGTTGAGGCGGCGGACCGCTACTTCGCTGCCTTCAACCATGGTGCGTTGCGGGATCCCCGGACGCAGGTCCATGTGGAAGACGCCAAGACCTTCCTCAAGACGACTCCGGCGACGTACGACGCGGTGATCGCCGAGCCGTCGAACCCATGGATGGCAGGTGTGGCGGCGGTCTTCAGCCAGGAGTTCTATCAGGATTGCCGGGATCGTCTGAAGCCCGGGGGGGTCATGGTTCAATGGCTTCAGGCCTATGAAACCGACGATGCGATCTTCGAGATGGTGGTGGGAACCTTCGGTTCGGTCTTCCCGCACATGAGCCTGTGGGAAGTGGGAACCGGGGACGTGATGTTGCTGGGGACGACCGCCCCCTGGAGCCCCGATGTGGAAGCGGCGTTCCGACGATTCTCGCATCCGGAGGTGATGGCGGATCTGGCGCGGGTCCGGTTCACGCGGTTCCCGATGCTCCTGGCATTGCAACACGTGGCGTTCGGTGACGCGGTGCACCTCGTGCCGGACGGAACGCCGCTGCACAGCGACTTCTTCCCGCGCCTGGAGTACGCGGCCGAACGGGCATTCTTCGCGCGACGGACCAGCCACAAGTTCCGTCGGGTCAGCGAACTGCGTTCCGCCCGGCCACGGACGCTTCTGGGAGAATGGTACACCCGGCATCCGTTCGATCCGGACGACGCGAAGGCGCAGGTGGCGGGAGTGATCCAACCCGGGTTGCTGGATCCGGCGGTCAACCGGAGTTTCCTGCTGCGCTGCCTGGAAATGCAGCCGACCAATACCTTCGTGCTCAAGGCCCTCGTGGAGATGGCGGGACGGTACCCGGCGGGGGAAGCCGAGATGGAACGGTTGGCGTCCCGCCCGGAAATCCAGACCGAGGAAGCGCTGAGGGATGTGAACCTCCTGCGGCAGTTTGCCGGACTGCTCCTGCTGGTGCATCGCGGGCAGCTGTCCGCCTTCCATCAGTATCCGAATGAGGACGTGGAGTTGTTCACGCGGGTGGCTGCCAAGCTCGACGAGCAGGAGTTGAGCCTGCACCGGTTCCACCTCGCCGAAGTCCTGTTCGATCGCGGCAAGACGGACGAGTTCCTTCAGGTGGCCATGTCGACCCTCGCGTCCGATCCGCGGAGCGGCGGTAGCCTGGTTCGCGATCCCCAGGCGGCCTTGGTCGTGCTGGCGCGAGTCCTGGATCATCACCTGGGCCGACGCGATCCGCGGTCGGCCCTCACCGCCCTGGAAGTCGCCGCGAAGTCCGGTTGGATCACCCCGGCGGATCTCGATCGCGATCCGAGGCTCGGGATGCTCATCCGTCGGGTTCAGTCCGACAACTCCGGTCCGGCGAAGCGTTGATGGGCTTCCCTGGCGGACCGCAATTTTATCCGCAGATGGCAACGGCAATGTCCCACGCCCGTGCGGCCGGGGACGGCCGCGTTCCCATGCCGGTCCCGGGAATCGCCGGGCTCAGGTGCCGGGGCGGAGGACGTGGGCGAGGAGGACTTCCAGGGGAACGTGATCGAGGGTGCGTTCGTGGCAGGCCTCCAGGATCAGGGGAGGAGCGAAGCCGGCTTCCCAGGCTTCTTTCCAGCGCAGCACGCAGAGGCACCAGCGGTCGCCGGGCTTGAGACCGGGGAACCCGAACTCGGGACGGGGCGTGGACAGGTCATTGCCGGCCACCCGACTGAAGCTCAGGAAG
>CAMCFL010000405.1 GCA_945873715.1 Akkermansia muciniphila | reverse complement strand
GGCGAGTGGTCCACGTAGGTGCCGCTGCTGTTGTACAACGACAGCACGTTGGACTTCGGCCAGATCGGCCTCGGCGCGGCGGTGGTCGGATAGGTAAGCGGGGGCGGTTCCAACGCCGCCACCGTGATCTTGATCGCGGACGAGGTCGTGGTGTTCCCGCGGTCGTCGGATGCCTCCACGGTCAGGGAATGCTGGCCGAGGGACGCGTTGATCACGTCCAGCGAGTACGGGTAGCTGGTCGCCTCCCCGAGGAGTACTCCCCCGTCGTAAAATTTGACCCGGCTGATCGTCCCTGGGCTGACGGCGGCGGTGGCGTTGATGGTGAAATTCGTGCTCACCGTCTCGTTGTCGGCCGGAGCCGTGATGTTGGCCACCACCGCCAGGGGTGGCACGATGACGCCGATGTTGTCGTAGCCCACCGTGGAGTTCGGTCCCCAGAGCACCACGACTTTGATTCCCGTGCTCCCGGAGGCCAGGGTGTAGGGGGGGAAGCTATAGGTTTCCCACGAGTCGGAGCCGGAATCGAGACGCATGTCCCCGCTGTCGCCGAGTTTTCCCCTGGGCCCCCAGGACTCGATCTTGAGGCCCCCGATGGAGGCTCCGGAAAGGAGCTTCATGTCCTGGACAAACGTGTAGGTCCCACCACCGACCATGCCCAGGGGTCCGATCGGGATCGGCGTGGTATTGCCGCCGACCCAGATGCCCCAGGGTCCGGTGGAGGTCATCACGCCGTATCCGCCGGGATTTCCCTCCGTGGTCGGATAGCTCCAGGTCACGCC
Organism: Akkermansia muciniphila; assembly: GCA_945873715.1. Taxonomy (GTDB): domain Bacteria; phylum Verrucomicrobiota; class Verrucomicrobiia; order Limisphaerales; family UBA9464; genus UBA6176. The sequence continues at coordinate 3,273 of CAMCFL010000405.1, read as the reverse complement.
GCCCCCGGTTTCAAACCATCCGCCATTGGTGCCGGCGGGTTGGTCGAAGCCTTCGTTCGGGAACAGGACGGTGATGTCGGCCTTGGCGGTGCCGAGACAGGCCATCGCCATCAAACTGATGCAAAGATTTTTCATGCGGTGAATTCCGGTACCCCAGGGGGGCGCTTTTGTAACTGTACGTGGAAGGCGTCAGGCTACCATGGGCGTCCCCGACGCCTAGCTAGCCGACCGGCTAGTTCTCGGGGGGGGCATCCCGACGGTATTTCAGCGCCGCCTCGGTGCGGGAGTGGACATGCAGCTTTTCGTAGATGTGCTGGAGATGCCATTTCACCGCCGCCACGGTGACGCCGAGACGCTCCGCGATCGCCTTGTTCCCCAGTCCGTGCATCACCAGTTCCAGAACCGTTTTCTCGCGGTCGGTGAGTTGCTCGACCTGCGCGGCGGCGGCGCCCTGTATCCGGAACTCCCCGATCACCTTGCGCGCGATTTCCGGGGTCATGGGCACCCCGCCTTGCTGCGCCTCCCGGATGGCCGCGATGATCTTTTCGGGCCGCGCCCGCTTGAGCAGGTAGCCGCAGGCGCCGGCGCGCAGCGCCTGGAAAATGCGCTCGGGATCCTCGTACACCGTGAAGACGACGATGTGCAACGCCGGCAGGAGGGCCTTGAGACGGGCCGTGCATTCGACTCCCGTGCCATCCGGCAGCTGGATGTCCATCAACACCACGTCCGGGGTCGCCTTGGGAATCTTCCGCAACGCCTCGGCCACCGTGGAGCATGCACACACGCATTGGAATCCCGGCGTCCGGTTGAGCAAGGTCTCGAAACCCTCGCGCAACGTCTGGTTGTCCTCCACCAAGGCGACGCGGATCATAGCCATTTCGTGGGTAGGGGTATGCGAAAGCGGACCGTGGTGCCGTGCTTCAGGCCGCCCGGAATCTCGCAATGCCCGCCGAGGGACTTCAGGCGCGCCTCCATGTTGGCCAAACCATCCGATCCGACGGGTGGGCCGTGCGGGGCAAGGCCGCGGCCGTCGTCGGTGATTTCCACGACCAGCTGCTGCTCCTGGATGGATATGCGGAGCGTGACATGGGTGGCCCCGGAATGCCGCACGACGTTGGTCAATGCCTCCTTGAACGCGAGAAACAGCCCCTGCCGCAAATGGGGATCGAGCGGATGCTCCGGCAGATCCTCCGCCACGTCCAGACCGCAGGTCACCGCGGCTAGTTCGAGGAAACGCTGGGCGTACGAACCGAAGTAACTGGCCAGCGAGGCCACGGTGTCGTTCCGGGGATTGACGGCCCAGACGATTTCGTCGAAGGAGGTCACCATCCGCTCCGCGGAGCGGGTCAAGTCATCCAAATACTGGTTCTTTTCCTCCATCGAAGTCATCGGGCTCCGCACCAGCGAACTGAGCATGTTGACTTCGGTCAATCCGGCGCCGAGGTCGTCGTGCAGATCCTGGGCCAGACGGGTGCGTTCCTGCTCGATCTCGCGCCGGCGTTCGGCGAGTTGCCCTTCCAGGATCTGGACCTTCAGTTGGCGCGTTCGCTCGGTCACCTGGCGATGGAGCACGGCGACCCCTGCCGTGGCCACCAATGCCATCATGCCAAGGACACCGGCAATCCACAGCACGCGGCGCACGTCGAGCCACGGGGGCGAGCGCAGGACCATCACGTCATGGGGCGAGCGCAGCAGGATGCGAAAGGATTTGGCCCGCCAGCCTTCGCCCGCCTGCCAACTGCTGCCGCGTTCGATCAGGCAGATGCCGACCGTGGCAATCTCGCTGCCGATCTGCGCCCGGGGAAATCCTGCTCCGTCCGATTCCCGGGCGAGGTAGGCGTGGAACACGAAGCCATCCTTTTCGACCACGATGAATTGCTCGCGGCCCCGCCGGGTATATTCCAGCAGCTTGCCCGTGAGCCGCACGAGGCGGCAATCGTGGGCCCCTGCCAGGGCCTCGTCCAAACCGATGGTGACCGGCACCGGTGGCAGGCCGGCGCCAATCTTCCGGTAGGTCGCATCCTGCAATACCGGCGTGTATTCCCCCTTGGCTGGAAAACCCAGCACTTCCACCTGGTCGCCCGTCTGCAACGGCGTGAATTCCCGGATCTGGCAATAGAGACCCTCCTGCTTGCCCTGGATGAACAGGGCCACGCCGGGCTCGTGATAGACGACCGTGCCGGCAAGCTTCACCCGCCGCCCGAAACTGCCCCGGGCGGTGAATTGGAGCAGGCTCGCGATCTCCTGGGACGGGATTTCGAAGGGGGCCGGATCCGACAGTTGCTCGATCGTGAAATCACTGGCTCGCGGCACGAGCAGGCGGAATCCGAAAAGCTGCCTCTGACGGTTGAACAGGGTCGAACAGACGCCGCGCACCCGAACAACGCTTTCCACCAAGGCCGCCGTGTTCGTGGTGGGAAGATGCCGCGCGCAGACCGTCAGGCGTTCGCCGCCCGTCACCAGATCCACCAGGAAATTCAACGACTCGGCCTCGAACCGGACCGCCCGCACCGTGCCGACAATCTCGACGAATTGGCTGTCCTGACGGCCGCTGACCAATTCCTCGATGGACGCCGGATGGGCAGTCGGCAAGGGGGCTTCCCCGACCACTTTCAACGACCGCGGAACGACGATGGGCGCGTATTGACCGGCGCCGGTTTCGCCCTCGATGTCCACCACCTCTCCCGGACCGAACGCGGGCAGGTTGGTGCCTTCCTGCAAATAGATGCCGGCCGTTTCGTCCTGGACGAACCGGGAGTAGAGGAGGGGGTCGTTGAAAGTGACGACGGCCCTCAGCCGCACCGGCAGATGCGCCGCCGCCAACTCCGGCGACAGCCGGCGCACCTGGTCGGCGAACTGCAACACTCGATTCGTTGAGGTCTGCCCATGGGCCCGACTCCAAACCGACAGGAACACCCAAAGCAAAAGCCACACGCCCGGCGCCGGCCGGCCAGCGGCCAAACGCCCAATCAACCCCGAGATCGAATGGATGGGAAACGGCATTGCGCGCACCAAGGCCCTGACCGGGCGACAAACGCCCCGTCAGATCCTTGGATCAGTTACAGACGGTGGTGGATGCTTGTTGGTTTGGTCCAACTTGTCCACCCCCGCCGACGGGTTGGGCGGAGCCCGACCGCAGCCCGGGATGCACGGCAATTCTTGGCAAAGCTCGCCCGACTGCGATGGTCCCGCCGGTTGCGGGGACGGAGGGTTGTCCCATTGCGGCAATCCCCGATCGCAAGCCAGCCTACCCGTCGATCACGTTCCGATTTT
>CAMCFL010000404.1 GCA_945873715.1 Akkermansia muciniphila | reverse complement strand
GAAACTGCCTTGGGACCTTGCCTGCCGGCAGTGCAAGGGTCGTTTCAAACCAAAAGTCTGCATCCCGGAAGAAATGGAGTGAAGTGCCCGTGATCGAGAGGGTGATCTTCTGGCCGGCCTTGTCGCCCACCATGACTCCCTCCCATTTCCCCTGCAGAGGTTGCAGCTCTGCAGCGGTCGGCTGCTTCGCAACGTCCTTGTCCTTGGCGGCGAGGGGTTCGCCTGCGTTGGCAATGAAAGCGGCGATAAGGCAAGCAACGCTGAGGATCTGTCGCAGGGGTGTCATGGGTTCGAAGTGTCCGGCGGCACCTTGCGTGGGTTGTCAGAAACTTGTGAGGAGATCGTAAATCGTCCGTGCCTGACCCGGTGCGGCTCCGTGCCCCTGCCGGCGGAGTTCTCCCGCCGAGGCGCCGAGTCGCAGAGAAGGCCAGTACCGCCGGGCCGCCGCCACCCCCGTTCAGAGTCCGAGCTTCGACCGCCCGGTCCGGACGCCAGAGGCGTCCCGGAAGGTAGCCGGCGGTCGCTCGACCGCCGGATTGCCGAACCCAATCGCCCCTCGACCCCGGCAGGGGTCGCGCACTCCCGCGACCCGGGGGAATGATTCCCGCAGATTCAGAGCGACCGCAGATCAATGCCAACTCGAGCATGACCGCGGGCGCATCTTGATCGCGCCCCTCCTGGGACCGAGGGCGTCCTCGCCCGCCTCTTCCCACCAGTGGCCCGAGCGGCCGGGGACAGCCACGCCCCCAGGTCTTTCCCGGCTCCGTTTGAGGATTCCCTTCGCACTTTGGGGGCAGTGCCAAGAAGCGCCCAATATCCGCTCCGCGGCTCCGAACGCGCCCCCCGACTCCCCATTCGCACAGGCGCTGTCCTGCTGCACCCTCGCCTAGGATGCCCCCCGAACGCCTCCCCATCTGCGGAATCTGCGCCATCTGCGGATAACCCGCTTCGGTTTCAAGGCGGGGAGCGCCTCACTCCTTCACCCGGACCTCGGTGCCTTCCGTGATCGAATCAGACGGATTGAGGATCAATCGATCGCTGGTCTCCACCCCGCCGAGGATCTCGACCGTGGCTCCGAGATCGCGCCCGAGCTGAACCCGCCGCAGTTCCACCCGATGCCCTGCATTGACACGGGCGACCGTGGGCCCGTCGGTCCGGAAGAGCAGCGTGTTGGCCGGGATGGCCATGGCCAATTGCTGCGGAGCGCCGGTGAAGCGGACCTGGGCGAAGCTCCCCGGCAGGATGCGATGGTCGGCATTGGCGAGCTCCAGTTCCACCAGCAGGGTTCGGGAGGCGATATCCATGGCGCCCGAGGTCCGGGTCACCTTCGCCGGGACGGCCTGGGACGCCTTGCCGTCCAGGAACACATCGGCGGTCACGCCCGCCACCATCGCGGCGGCGGCCGACTGCGGAACGCGGACGAACACGCGTAACGTGTCGACCTGGGCGATGCGATAGAGCTCCACCGCACTGCCGGGGCTGACGAGTTGTCCGACATCGAGACGGCGCGCGGTCACCACCCCGGCGAAGGGCGCGGTGATGCGGGCGAACTTCAACAGTTCCTCCAGTCGGTGGACATTGGCTTCCGCTGATTCCACCACGGCGGCTTTCAGTCGGGCCTCGGCGAGCTTTTCATCGGTCTCCTGCTGCGAGACGAGCGCGGCCCGACGCATCTCCTGCCAGCGTCCCGCGGTGGTATCGGCCAGGGCTGCGGCCGCCTGGGCCTGTTTCAACTGGGCGCGGGCAGTGGCGGCTTCCTCATTCAACTCGGGGGTCTCCAACTCAGCGAGCAATTGCCCGACCACCACCGTCGCGCCCAACTCCGCATGCCAGCGCTTCACATAACCGGTCGCGCGCGCCATCAGCGCGGCATCGGTAAAAGGCCGGATCTCTCCGGGCAACAGCAAGCCCGCTCCCGGACGCGCCGGTGCCGGTGACACCAGCAACACCGAAGGTCGCGCCAGTTCCGCCGTGGAGGCAACCACCTGACGAGCGCGCCGGGCGCGCGGAAACCAGCCCATGGCAAAGGCGACCCCCGCCAGCAGGGCCAACACCAGGATATAAGGGAACAACGACACGCCGAAGAGAGGGAGGCGTCGGACAACGGCATCCGTCGCCGGTGCGGGGTGAGTGTTCATGGAGAAAGGGGTTCGTGGACCGACTCGGACATGAGATCCGCGGTGGGTTCCTTCGTGCGGCGTTGCCGGTGGACGAGGGTGAAGACGACCGGGACAAAGAACAGGGTGGCGACGGTGGCGAGCACCAGGCCGCCGATGACCGCGCGGCCGAGAGGCGCGTTCTGTTCGCCGCCTTCGCCCAATCCGAGGCTCATGGGAACCATCCCGAGCGTCATGGCGAGGGCGGTCATGAGGACGGCGCGGAGGCGGGTGCTCCCCGCCTTGAGGGCGGCGGCCAGGGCCGTTTCGCCGAGGTTCATGGCCTCGCGGGCGAAGCTGACGATCAACACCGAATTGGCGGTGGCCACGCCCACGCACATGATGGCCCCCATCAGGGCGGGAACGCTCAGGGGAGTCCCGGTCACCCAGAGGCCCCAGGCGACGCCGGCAACCGCACCCGGCAGCGCCATGATGATGATGAAGGGATCCAGCCAGCTCTGGAAGTTCACCACCAGCAGCAGATAGACGAGGACGATCGCCCCCACCAACCCGATCATCAGCCCTCGATAGCTCGATCGCATGGTGTCCGCCTGACCCCGCATCACGATGAAGCTTCCCCGCGGAAGATCCTTCCGCGCCTGTTCCACCAACGGCTCGATCTCCCTCAACACCCCGCCGAGATCCCGACCGTCCACACCACCAAAGACGTCGATCACCGGCATCACATTATAGTGGGTCACCACCGGTGCGGCATTGGTGCGGGTCACGGTCGCGAGGTTGGCCAACACCTGACCGTCCCCCGCCCCGGCCACGCTCGCGTTGATCGGGATCGATCCCAGAGCATCGAGGGAATCCATCACGTAGTCCGGAGCCCGGACGTTCACCAGGTACTGGATGCCCACCTTCGGGTTGAGCCAATAGGACGGAGAGACTTGGCCGCTTCCATTCAGGCTCAGCAGGACCGAGTTGGCCACGTCCCGTTCGGTCAACCCGATCTCCGCCGCCTTGGCGCGGTCCACCTCGACGTGGAATCGGGGTTGATCGGCCGGTTGCTGCACCCGCACGTCCACGGTTCCCGGCACCTGCCGGATCTTCGCCGCAAGGGCGGCCGCGACCGCACGATTGCCGGCCTGGTCGCGCCCGACGATCTGCACGTCGAATGGTGCCGGCAGTCCGAAGTTGATGGTCTGGCTGACGATGTCGGCGGGGAGGAAATAGAAGAGGGTGCCGGGGAATTCCCGCGACAACCGGAGCCGCAACCGGCGCACGTGCTCCTCGGTTGGCCGATGCCCGGAGCGGAGCGAGATCAACACATCGGCGTCACCCGTCCCGATCAGGCCATTGTTGGAATAGCTCAGGGAGATGCCCGAGTTCGGGATGCCGATGTTGTCGAGGATGCCGGAGATCTCGTCGCTGCCGATCTCTTCGCGCACGACCGCCTCCACCTGATCCACCAACCGGACGGTCTCCTCGATGCGGGTCCCGGTGCGGGCGCGCAGGTGCAACCGGATCTGCCCGCCATCGACCGCCGGGAAGAAGTCTTCGCCCAGGCGGAAGTAGAGGAGCGCGGAGGCACCGCACAGGAGGAGGAAGGTGAGGGCAAAGGCACGTTGATGTTCGAGCAGCGTGGCAAGCAAGTCGCGGTATCCGTCCCGAAACCGACCAAAGCCCGCCTCGAACCGTCGGTGGATGGCGGAGAACGGACGCATCCAGATCGATCCGGTCGCCTCGCGCCGTCGGACGATCGTCCCACCGGTCTGCCATTCCGCCTCCTCGGTTCCGCCTTCCGGCAAATGCCCGTGCTGCACGTTCCGGTAGAACCACAGCACGAGCGTGGGAATCAGGGTCCGGCTGAGCACGTAACTGGCGAGCATCGCGAACACCACCGCCTCGGCCAGCGGCACGAACAGATGCCGTGCGACCCCGGTGAGAAAGAA
>CAMCFL010000403.1 GCA_945873715.1 Akkermansia muciniphila | reverse complement strand
GGCCAGACCGTGTCAAAAGTCAGGCCTGACTCCTCGCCCAAGGCGACGGTGAACCTCCACTCCTGACACTTGAGACATTCAGGATCATCTGGTATTCTGAATAGTATGTATCTCAGAAGGATCGCTGAAGCGTTGCTCAAGGACATCCTCGCCGGGGACAAGGTGGGCGTCATCCTCGGGGCGCGACAGGTGGGCAAGACGACCCTGGTCGAACACGTCCTGGGCAACCAACCCGCGGCATTCCTCAATCTGGATGTCGAGGTGGACAGGGCCCGCTTTCGGGCCGCTGCGTCGCTGTCACCGCGCGAAGGCCTGCGTTCCCTCGGGAACCCCGAGGTGCTGGTCATCGACGAGGCACAGCGCCTTCCCGAGACATCGCGGATCATCAAGGGTTGGCACGACTCGCGATTGCCCGCGAAGTTCCTCCTCCTCGGTTCCTCCTCGCTGGACTTGCTAGACCAAGCGGCGGAGAGCCTCACCGGTCGAAATCGGAAGCTGGTACTGCCTCCACTGCTGTTCTCGGAGACCCTGGGCGCACAGGAGTGGGCGAGGTCCGAGGCGACCCCTGGCCATCTGAAAGCGCATTTTGCGCCGCAGGTGCGGACCTTCCTGTTGCAGCGCCTGAGCTTTGGCAGTTACCCCGAGATCGTGACGGGTGAGGAGCCCACGCGATCGCTGCGTGAGCTCAGCTCGGACTACCTCTGGAAGGACGTGCTTCAGGCAGGATTGGTCAAGACACCGGATTTGATCAAACGACTGTTGATGCTCCTCGCTCACCAGGCCGGCTCGGAGGTCTCGGTCAACGAACTGGCGACGCAGCTTCAGATGGCACGCCCGACGGTGGATCGCTATCTGGATCTTCTGGAACAGACCTTCGTCATCTTCCGGCTTCCCTCCTTCAGCACAAATCCCCGCAAGGAGATCGCCAAGAGCCACAAGGTCTTCTTCTGGGACACCGGCATCCGCAACGCCCTCCTGAATGCCTTCTCGACCGACGCCTTCCGGCCCGACATCGGGGTGTTGTGGGAGAATTGGGTCATCGCTGAAGTCGCGAAGCGCAACGCGCTGATGGGTTCGCCGGCGGAACTGTTCTTCTGGCGGACGCGGGCGCAATCGGAAGTGGACCTGGTGGTGAAACAGCCCAGTGGTCTACAGGCATTCGAGATCAAATGGTCCCCGCGCAGGGTTTCGGGAAGAGCCTTTCACGATGCCTACGGCGTCGACGTCCAGTGCATCCATTCGGACGATCCGTTCGCGATTGACCCGGTTCTTCGCGCGGGATGATCCCAACCCTGAACCTGCGGGAATCCCTCCCTTGTCCGGGCCCCGTTGGAAAGTCGTTGGACCTGCGCCGCGGACCGACGGTCCCGGGAACCGGGTTCGTCGAAGCCCAGGTTGAACCCCGCTTCTCCGCTTCTCCGGGGCGATCCCCCATCTGCGGCCGTTCTGAATCTGCGGGAGTCCTTCCCACCCGGTGTTGTGGCTCGTTGACCATTCCGTTCAGGAGGACACCCTGTTGCATGGTTGCTGCCAACATCGTCTGCTCGGCTGGGCCGATCCTTCTGCTCATCTTCCTGATGACGAAGAAGGCGCCGATGTCAGCGGCCAAGGCGCTGCCACTCGCGGCGGCGGTGACGTATCTGCTCCAGTTCGCCTGGTTCCAGGCAGATGCAGGCCAGGTCCATGCTTCGATCCTGGCGGGCCTGCTGGTGGCGTTGACGCCGATCCTGATCGTCTGGTGTTCCTGCTTTAGCCCCCCTGCCCTTGCCCAACCTCGGGCGACGGCGGGAGGCCCGCCGGTCGTGCGAGTCAAAAGTTCAACCGGAGACTGGCGTGGAAGGTTCGTTGCCGCGCGGGTTCGGCCATCAGGTTGAGCGGATCCAGCCGATAGTCCGTGTCGGCCAGATTGAGCACCCCGATGCGCACCTCGGCATGGCGACGCGGCCAGCGATAGCCCACGTGAACATCGTGCTGCCAGAAGGCTTCCTCCGGCAGGGCCACGCCGGTTCCGCCGGAGAGCCGCTGTTGACGCCAGGTGCTGTCCCATCCGGCGAAGACTCCCGACGGATGATTGAACCGCAGCCAGAGTCCGACCTCGAGGAGCGTGGCCTTCCGTGTGCCCGCCATCGCGTCCAGTCCCGGCAGCCCGCTGGGCAACGTGGGAAACCGCGTGCTCAACTCGGCCTCGGAAACCTGCGGTCGTGCACCCATCGACCAGGAATCGCCCAACAGCATCCCCAGGTAGCCGCGGATCGAACGTTCGGTGAAATCCACCGCCTGCCCGAGCTGCGACGGCGAGTCCGCCAATGGGAACGGCAACGAGTTCGTCAGGATGCCAACGCCCCGGGCCCCGTCCGATTCGAGACGCAGGGCCTCGATTCCTGCGTACAGATCGTGTGGCAGCTTCTGATCCCATCGGACCCCGATCGTTTCGAAGGCGGTGGCCGGAACGAGGCCGACCACCGATTCGGGGGCGAGGCTCCGATAGGATTGGCCGAACCCGGCCAGTTGCCCGGGCTCCAGGCGCATCGAGTCATCGAAGTACAATCCACCCAACGATCGCGTGAAGGACGCCCGGATTTCGCCCCCCTTCCATGGGGTCAGGAGCAACACCACCTTGGGCGACAACAGCGATCGGCTCGAAGCATCGGATCCACCCGAGGCCACCGGCGCGAGATCGGCGTTTCCGGGGTACTCGATCCGATCATAGGAAAGCCCGGCCCAGGCACGCAGCCAGTTCCACGGGCGCACCTGCCAATAGGCGTAACCATTGACCCGTTCCAGATCCGAGCGGTTGACGGATCCAATCTCCGGACCTGGCAGAACGGGAATCAGACGCGAGCGGGTGTCCACGTTGCCCGACTGATACCGTGCTCCGGCAACGATCCCCTGCCATTCGCCCTGGAACACCTGCTGGAGCTCGACGGAGTTGAGTTCGAATTCGCTCTCCAACTCCAACCCATGGCTGGCGACCGTCCCGAACCCGGCCGGTGCCCCGCCCCGCTGGACCAGGAACGGCGTCTGCTGATCCGGATTCTCGATCCGCAACCGATCGGAGAGATGGGAGACCAACCCGAGCGTCACCACGCCAGGCGTCCATTCGTGCCGGTACCCGACCTGCACCTCGGGATCGCGTCGGGTCCAGGCCCGGAGCGCCGTCGAGCGATTGGGATCGTACCGGCGGGCGATGTCTTCGGCGTTGCCTTCGCCCACCGCGGTCTGGATCAGGACGGCATCGGACGGCCCCAGATCGAAACGCACCTGAACGGAAGAGCGGAACGACTCCAATCCCTGCAACGGCCCCTGACCGCGGAGGCTGCGGTATTCGGTGTCGATGGCGTAGGCCAGCGCGGCCCATTGGCCGAAGACACTGCCGGTCTGCTCCCAGTCGCCGCGGGAGCCGTACCCGGTGAAGGTGGAAACTCCCAGGGGCGCGAGCCCGAAGGCGCGCAGATGATCCTGCTGCGAGAGCACCCGCGACAGGTTCCCGCCCCCCGGCGGCGCGAGCAGGTTGGCGACGAGCAGTTCGCCTTGCCGGGCGGTTTCCCAGCGCAGATCAAAACGCGCCGGATCCTCCCGCGATTGCAGGGCACGGGCGGTGAAGAGATGGCCGGAGAAGTCGGTGTAATCCTCGACGACCGCCCGTGTGGAAGCCCGCCAGGCCACTTCATCCAGACCGGTGACGGTATAGGCGACACCGAGATCGGCGCTGCGCATGGCCTGGTCGCGATCGAGTTGCTGACGGGAGCGGAACACGGCCCGGCCATCGTTTCGGTCCGAGGCCTCCTGCAGATGACGGACGGCAGAATTGTACCGGTTCTCCTGCAAGTCCTGGAGGCCGGCATAGAACCATCCCGTGGGATCGGCGGGATCCAACTCGCGCGCCAGGCGCAGTTCCTTGTCGGCCAAGGCGCGCTCGCCAATCTGACCGTAGGCCTTGCCGAGAGCGGCACGCATGGCCCCCCGTTGCGGCTCCAGCACTGCCGCCACCTGAAGATCTTCAAGGGCTTCCTCGGTCCGGCCGAGGTGCGACCGCAACAAACCGCGGCCGAGCCAG